>NZ_JCAXED010000009.1:0-275584 GCF_059758795.1 Pseudomonas sp. GQ91 | reverse complement strand
AGATATAATTCGCCGTCAACCGTTAATTCCACTTTTCTATCGAAACCGGCTGAACGCTGCCTGCATAGAAAGAAATCAACCCGAATTGAGCAGTATATTGCTCAAATCAAGTGAGTTGAGCATCATAGTCGTCTTGCTTCTTTATATGACCCCGGACAGATACCCAAATGAACACCTCATCGCGAAGCATGGCCTCGGCGCTTTTCCCTGTCGGCTTGTTGCTGATTGCCATGGCTTCCATACAGTCAGGCGCATCCCTGGCCAAGAGCATGTTTCCTATCGTTGGAGCCCAAGGCACCACCACCCTGCGCCTGGTTTTCGCCAGCCTCATCATGCTGCTTCTATTGCGCCCATGGCGTGCAAAGCTCACCGCCAGCTCTTTGCGCACGGTCATCGTCTACGGGATGGCACTGGGCGGCATGAATTTCCTCTTCTATATGTCCTTGCGCAGCGTTCCCTTGGGTATTGCGGTTGCACTTGAATTCACCGGCCCGCTGGCCGTCGCCATCTATGCTTCACGGCGTGCGGTGGATTTTCTCTGGATAGCCTTGGCCATCATCGGCCTACTGCTGTTAATACCGGTCGGAGAAACCAGCAAAGGCATTGACCTGACAGGTGCCGCCTATGCATTAGGCGCAGGCATCTGCTGGGCACTTTATATTCTGTTTGGGCAGAAAGCCGGGGCGGATAACGGCGTCCAGACGGCCGCCCTCGGCGTGATGATCGCCGCTTTATTTGTCGCACCTATCGGAATAGTTCACGCCGGCTCCGCACTGCTGACGCCTTCTCTGATTCCGATCGCCATCGGCGTCGCGATTCTCTCCACCGCCCTCCCCTACACCCTTGAGATGGTTGCACTGACTCGCTTGCCCGCGCGCACGTTCGGCACGTTGATGAGTATCGAACCCGCGTTCGGCGCTTTATCCGGGCTGTTTTTCCTTCAGGAATACCTGTCCCTGGCGCAATGGCTCGCCATCGCCTGCATTATCCTGGCCTCCGTGGGCGCAACCTTGTCCATACGCAACGAATCAACGCCATTGGTCGCGGCAGATTGATTCCGGATTTAACGTAGCTCTGGCATTTGCCGCTCAATTAGGCCATGTTTAGTCTGTAACTCAGTGCCAGTCATGGAAATTTTCGAATAGGGACATCCAAGAACGCTGCATTCGTGAGCGAGCAAAGCCAGCGGTGCGTCCAGACGCGGCCAGGCTATTAAGGATGGTAATGAAGCGAATTTTGATAATGCTTGTCGTGGTCGCCCTTGCCGGTTGCGCCGCGACCACCAAGACAGAAGTTAAGCGCGGAAAGAAAGGGTTGCATATCAACTGTTCTGGCCTGTCCTCCTCCTGGGGCAAGTGCTACACCAGTGCAGCCAACTCGTGCGGCAAGAAAGGCTACAAGGTCATTGCAAAGTCGGGAGACGACTCGGAAGAGCCCGGGGATTATCCTTTCGGCCTGAATCCCGCCGGCTACACCAGCCGCAGCATGATCGTCATCTGCAAATAGCCTGAGTGCAGGCTCAGTGATCGGCCATTCGCCGACTGAGCTCCTGATAACTGGATGAAAGCACCTGCGACTGTACGTGCGGGTCGACCATCATCCTGGCAACTACCAACGCCCCAACGCATTGGGACAGAATCGCCCACGCCAGGCTTTCACTCTCGAGAGTACGCGCCCAGTTGGCATGCAACCGACAGATCCATGTCTGCGCGTGTTCGCGCACTGCGACATCCGATCGCGCTATCTCCGCCCCCATGCTCGGCAAGGCACAACCGCTTTCTGCCTGCTCCACATGGGCCATGCTCAAGTAGAACTTCAGGCAACGGTCCAGCCGCTCGCGGTTTTGCGCGTCCCCCGCCCCCAACCGCTCCAGGCTCTGGCTTAACTCACGCTCGACGATTGAGCCGAACAACTCGTCCTTGGAAGAAAAGTGGCTGTAGAAAGCCCCGCCACTCAACCCTATGGCTTTCATCAAGCCATCCACGCCGACATTCGCGAACCCCTCCTTCTTCGCAAGGGCTGCGCTGCTCTGCAAAAGCTTTTCTCTGGTTTGTTGTTTATGACTGACGGAATAACGCATCACCTTCCTCTCGACTTCGCAACCTTGACGCCCAATGGATCATAGCATAACGTTCGTTTAGCTAACGATCGTTTAACAAAGGGTTGAAGCAATGACTGACAATAAGAAGATCGTATTGGTCGTCGGTGCTGGTGATGCTACCGGCGGAGCAATAGCCAAGCGTTTTGCCAGCGAAGGTTATGTCGCCTGTGTCACCCGGCGCAGCGCCGATAAGCTGCAACCATTGGTGGAAAGCATTCAATCCGCTGGCGGCGAGGCCTACGGTTTTGCCTGCGACGCACGCAAGGAAGACCAGGTCATCGCTCTGGTGGAGCAGATTGAAAACGAGCTGGGGCCCATAGAAGTCTTCGTTTTCAACATCGGCGCGAACGTGCCCTGCAGTATCCTGGAGGAAACCGCACGCAAGTATTTCAAGATTTGGGAGATGGCCTGCTTCTCAGGCTTCCTGAATGCCCGGGAAGTGGCAAAACGAATGGTGACTCGCCAACGGGGCACGATTCTATTTACCGGCGCCACCGCAGGACTACGTGGCGCGGCCGGCTTTGCCGCATTCGCCGGCGCCAAACATGGAATACGCGCCCTGGCGCAAAGCATGGCGCGGGAGCTTGGACCCTTGAACATCCATGTGGCCCATGTAGTGGTGGACGGCGCCATCGATACTGATTTCATCCGCGATAACTTCCCGCAAAAATACGCCCTCAAGGATCAAGACGGCATTCTTGATCCCAAACACATCGCGGATAGCTATTGGTACCTGCACAGTCAGCCACGGGATACCTGGACCTTCGAGCTGGATCTGCGGCCCTGGAATGAACCTTGGTAAACCCGTCTCCACTAATAATAAGCAGCGAGCCGCAACCATGCATAAAACCCTGGAGTTCTTTTTCGATCTCGGCAGCCCCGCCACTTACCTGGCCTACACCCAGCTTCCTGGAATCTGCGCTGAAACCGGCAGCCAATTGGTGTATCAACCCATGCTGCTGGGAGGCGTGTTCAAAGCCACTGGCAATGCCTCTCCTGTCACCATCCCGGCCAAGGGCCGCTACATGCTTCAAGATCTGGAACGCTACGCACGGCGTTACGGTGTCCCCCTCAAGTTCAATCAGCACTTTCCTATCAACACCTTGATGCTGATGCGAGCGGTCACCAGCATTCAGTTGCACCAGCCGAAGCGTTTTCTCGACTTTATCGACTGCCTGTTCCAAGCGATCTGGGTCGATGGGCGCCACCTCGGCGATCCCGCCGTGGTGGCTGAAGTCCTTACCGGACATGGTTTCGATCCTGTCCAGGTACTGGAGTTGAGCAATGCCGAAGACGTGAAAGCTGCCCTCAGGGAAAACACCGAACAGGCCATCCGACGCGGCGTATTCGGTGCCCCCAGCCTGTTTGTGGGCGACCAGTTGTTCTTCGGCCAGGATCGCCTGGACTTCGTACGCGAAGCCCTGCTCTAGATGATCATCTGGCAGCAACGGGTCCTGCCCCTGCTGCCGGCCTTCATACCGGTGCCGTGCGCACCTGCAACCATTCCAGCGCCGCGCCACTGAGCAATGGACTCAAACGCTCCCGTACTTGAGCGTGGTAGTCGTTGAGCCACTGCACTTCTTCACCTGTCAGCAACGAGGGCAGCAGACAACGGGTATCAATCGGGCACAACGTCAAGGTTTCGAACTTGAGGAACTCACCGAACTCGGTCTTGCCGGCTTCAAGGTTCATCGCCAGGTTTTCGATACGTACACCCCAGCGACCCGGCCGATAGGTCCCTGGCTCGATGGAAGTAATCATCCCGGGCTGCATGGCCGTCTGCGGCGCCGCGACTGCCTGATAGGCAATCACTTGCGGACCTTCATGCACATTGAGGAAATAACCGACGCCGTGACCGGTGCCGTGTCCGTAATCCACCCCTTGCGCCCAGATCGGCGCACGGGCGATAGCGTCCAGCAAGGGCGAGAGGATGCCTTTGGGGAAATGCGCCCGGGACAGTGCAATCACACCCTTGAGCACCCGCGTGCAATCGCGCTTCTGCTCATCGCTCGGCGTGCCAATCGGCACCATCCGCGTGATATCGGTGGTCCCCCCCAGATACTGGCCGCCTGAGTCGATCAGCAGCAAGCCATCGCCTTCGATCACTGCATGCTCTGCTTGCGTCGCGTGATAATGCGGCATCGCACCATTGGCATTGAACGCCGCAATGGTGTTGAAGCTCAACGACACATAACCCGGGCGACGCGCACGTGCAGCGGTCAGGTGCTCATCGATGGTCAATTCCGTAATCCGTTGGCGCCCCAAAGCCCCCTCGAACCAGGCGAAGAACTCACACAACGCAGCGCCATCCTGCTCCATGGCCTGGCGAATGTGTTCCGCGTCCGCCAGGCTTTTGCGGGATTTGGCCAATGTAGTCGGGTTGAGCCCCTCGACCCATTTGACGCCACTGGCCAGGTTATTCAACAAGCCCGCGGTGACTCGCGCGGGGTCGACTTGCAGACTGTCGCCAACAGGCACGTCACGCAAGGCGGCGGCAATTTCGCTGTAGTCACGCAGTGTCACGCCATCCTGTTCGAGTATGCCGCGCAACTCGGCATCGACTTTACCCAGCGCCACAAACAGCGTCGCCTGCCGTTGGCTGATCAAGGCAAAGGAGACAAATACCGGGTTGAACGACACATCGGCCCCGCGCAGGTTGAACAACCAGGCGATGTCATCCAGGGTCGCGATGAAATGCCAGTCCGCGCCCTTTTCCTTCAGGCTTTTACGCAGATCCGCGAGCTTTTCCGTCCGGCTGATGGTGGCGTGGGGAGGCAAGTGCTGATAGATCGGCTGGTTCGGCAATGCCGGACGGTCTTGCCAGGCTTCATTCAGCAGATCGATATCGGTGCGCAGGCGAGCGCCGCGCGCTTCCAGCTTGCTGCTCAAAGTACGTGCGGACGCCACGGCCATCACCGCGCCATCGACCGCTACAACGCCACCTTCCGGAGTTTGCTCCCCCAGCCACTCCAATGGCCCAGGTTGACCCGGTTGCAGCTTCACCAACTCGATGCCGCTGCCTGCAAGTTCCTTCGTCGCTTGCTCCCAATAACGACTGTCTGCCCAAACCCCTGCGAAATCGGCAGTGACAATCAACGTTCCCACCGAACCATGAAAGCCCGACAACCACTGGCGCCCCTGCCAATAACCCGGCAAGTATTCGGACAGGTGCGGATCAGCCGAGGGAACCAGCAAGGCATGAATCCCTTCCCGACTCATCAACTCGCGGATACGCGCCATGCGCTGGGGGACCGTTCCATGGGTCAAAGACTGCGTACTCATTATGTCTCCTGCTAACCACTCATCATTATTATGTGCTGCGGATGACCTGTTCACACCGCCCAAAAGGCCGGCGCGCTGGTCAGCGCAGTTCTGATCAACTGCACAGCCTGATCGATATCCTGCTCGGTGGTAAAGCGTCCCAGACTCAAACGGATGGTACGCGCTGCGCTGCGCGCGTCATGACCCAAGGCCTGGAGCACGTGGGAGGGCGTGTTGCTCGCCGAGTTGCACGCGGAGGTGGCCGAAAAGGCAATCCCGGCACTCAGCGCCGCCGCATTGAACTCACCTTCGTTGAAGGTCAGGCTCAACGTATGCGGGATACGCTGAGTGGCGCTGCCGTTAAGGCGCACGCCGGGGATGCCGTCCAGTTGTTCAAGCAAGCGCTCGCGCAGGGCCACAATGACCGCCGACTCTTCAGCGAAGGACTCGGCGGCCAGCGCAAAAGCGCTGCCCATGCCAGCAATCTGATGGGTCGCCAAGGTACCGGAGCGCAGCCCGCCTTCATGACCGCCACCGTGAATCTGCGCCAAGACCTTTTGCTGCGCCCGCGGCCCGACATACAACGCACCGATGCCTTTCGGGCCGTAAAGCTTGTGTGCTGAAAACGACATCAAGTCGACGGGCCAGCGCGCCAGGTCAATGGCCACCTTGCCCGCCCCTTGCGCTGCGTCCACATGGAATAACGCACCGTGTTCACGGACCCGCGCACCGATGGCGGGAATGTCGTTAAGCGTGCCCAGTTCGTTGTTGACCAGCATCAGCGACACCAGAAAAGTGTCGTCTCGCAACGCCTCGCTGAGCGCCTCTACACTGATCAAGCCTTCTGCGTCGGGGACCAGATAAGTGACCGCAATACCGGCTTCCTGCAACTGGCGAGCGGTATCGAGGGTCGCCTTGTGCTCGATCTGGCTGGTAATCACATGCCCGCCCGTCATGCCACGCGCCTGGGCCACGCCCTTGATCGCAAGATTGTTGGATTCGGTTGCGCCAGACGTCCAGACGATCTGTTCAGCCTGGGCGCCGACCAGATGTGCCACTTGGCGCCGCGCCTGCTCGACCGTTTGCCGAGCCTGCTGGCCGAACGCATGGGAGCTGGATGCCGGGTTACCGAAGTTGGCGTTGAAACCCAGGCAATCGATCATGACCTGAATGACCCGCTCATCCACCGGTGTGGTGGCGGCGTAATCGAAATACAGCGGACGTTTATTCATGGCGTTGAGTCTCGCAGAGCATGTTCCCGAGATTTGTATCCCAGGGGCCGCGACCAGTGTAGAAATATCTCAGATTTAACTGATCGCGCGCCGTTAAAGGAAGACGACTTTATTTAAAAGTGCGTAGGAACGCTCCTGGAATTCAGCTTAACAGGCTCGGCGAAAAGGTTGGAAAACAAAAAAGCCCGAAGTTCCAACGAGGAACTTCGGGCTCGGCGACGCCGCAGGCCTTGATCAGCTGGGACGGCCCTGCAACGTCACACTGCGCTCGGCGTTCATCTCTCCCTGGCGATCAAAACCAAAAGGCTTCTGCGGCTGGGCGGTCAGTTGCGCCTTTTTCTGTTGATATTCGTCAAACGACAAGCCACGACGGTTCAGCGCCTCCATCGCCAACTGCCGGCTTTCTTCTGCGGTGTATGGCCGCAATTCAGGAGCAGGATGCGTCGCGCAACCGGCGAGGACAGAGGTGACAAGCAACAACGAAATGGCGAGTATACGGTTCATGATGGAGGTCCTGCGAAGCCTGCTGAAGTCAATGAACACAGGCTACTCCCGCCCTCGCGCAGGGAAAAATCATCCTCCGTGATAGTCGCTATCAGCAATCTCGGCGCGTGTAAGGCGCACAGGTGTTAGCGCTATCGATACAGTGTGCAATGCAAAGCGTTGTCATGGCTTCGCTCAATGCTACGCAGCACCTGGAATGAACCGAAGGTCACGGCAGTCGCCTGATGGGCGCGGATCAACATCCAGAAACTCTCCCCTTGCTGTTCAAAACGCTTGAACGCCGCGTCCCCCTCTTCACGGGACATCCAATGCAGGTAATTGAGCACCCGCCGCCCGTCATCACTGACTTGCACACTGGCGCTGAGAAAACCCTGATGCTCGAGGGCCAGACGCTCAGTCTGCTCGGACAGCGCCAGTACCAGCGCGGACTGCTGGCTGGGTTCTATGTGAAATTCGATCAATTGGGTAAAGCCACGACTTTTCGCTGATTCCTGCATGAAAACTCCCCATTCACCGTAAGTGAAATCTTGCGATCCAATATCACGCAGGGTAAAACCTCTAGTTAAGTAAAGGTCAAGCATTTTTCGGGAGGCGCTCATGATTGCCAAGGAACTTACCGTCGGCCAATTGGCAGCACGCAGTGGCGTGACGGTCACCGCCCTGCACTTCTATGAATCCAAGGGATTGATCAAAAGCAATCGCAATGCCGGAAACCAGCGGCGCTATCCACGTGACGTGCTCCGTCGGGTGGTGGTGATCAAGATTGCACAGCGCCTGGGGATTCCCCTGGCCAGTATCCACGAAACCCTGAAAACCTTGCCCGATGGCCGGACGCCCACCGCTGCGGATTGGGAGCGCTTGTCGGCGCAGTGGCGTGAAGATCTGGATGAGCGCATCAACAAGCTGTTGCTGCTGCGGGACAAGCTCACGGGCTGTATCGGTTGCGGGTGTCTGTCACTGGAGGCGTGCCCACTGCGCAATCAGGATGATCAGTTGGGCGAGCACGGGCCCGGGGCGCAGTTGCTGGAACCCGGCAAAAGCTGACGGTCGTCGGTTGCCAGGAAGCGGCCAGGCCCGTGACCTATAGTGAAAAGACCGGAAAACCGGCGCCCTCCACAACAACAATCAAGGAGAACGAAATGAGCGTTAAACCCATCCCCGAGGGCTATCACAGCCTCACGCCTTACCTGGGCATCGACAAAGCCGCTGAAGCCATCGAGTTCTACACAAAAGCCTTCGACGCCAAGCAGATCATGCGCCTGGACATGCCCGACGGGAAGGTCGGTCACGCTGAACTGCGCATTGGCGACTCGGCAATCATGTTGGCCTCGCCCTGTGACGAAATGGCTTTCGGCAGTCCTGGACAAGAACCCGTCAGCGTCGGGTTGCACCTGTATGTCAATGATGTGGACACGCAATTCAAGCAAGCGATCGCGGCTGGAGGCACGGTAATTTCCGAGCCGAAGGATCAGTTTTACGGCGACCGCTCCGGAACGTTGAGAGATCCGTTCGGGCACGTCTGGTTCCTCGCCACGCACCAAGAGGACCTGACAGAACAAGAGGTGCGCCAGCGCGCCGACGCGCTGTTCAAGCCAACAGCACCAGACGCATAAGGCGACCGGTCATCTTTCCCTGCAGGAACTGTCGAGACAGCACCTCGTCAGCTCCTGCTGCTGTGTTTAGCGGCCTGGCGCACGGCCAGCGTCCGTAAATGCGTATCTGAAACATTTACTTTCATTTATCGCTTAGGGTTTTTCGTTTCTCATCCGTCTTAACTTAGATACAGCCCGTCGCGTAAGCAAAAGCTACGACTGGCCTTTCCCGGGCCTGCACTGCCCCTCCCGCTCAAGATCCTCATTAACATGTCAAAGAAGTCACGCTCCAAACTCTGGTTTCTTGTACATAGCTGGCTGGCGTTGCCCATCTGGTTCTTCGTACTGATCGTCTGCGTTACCGGCACCCTCGCGGTCGTCAGCCAGGAAATCGTCTGGCTGGCCAACCCCGAAATGCGTGCCAGCAAACCGTCGGACGATGCCCAGCCGCTGAGCTATGACCAGATCATCGCCGCCATCCATCGCGCCGAACCCAAGGCCATCGTCGAATCCCTGAGGCGCCCGGACGAATCGCACTTCGCCCTCGCCGTCGATATCAGCTACCCCGACGGTCGGTCGGTAGCGGTATACGTCAACCCTTACACCGGGGTGATTCAGGGCATCAGCCCGTCGTTCAACTTTCAAGCCTTCACCCGCGCCCTTCACGGTTGGTGGCTGGTTCCGTTCACGAACGGCTATAGCTGGGGTTGGTACCTGGTGTCGTTCCTCGGGTTACCGATGCTCGCCTCGCTGGTCACCGGCCTGGTGGTCTACAAGCGTTTCTGGAAAGGTTTCTTCAGACCCACCTTGCGCTTCAACCACGGGGCGCGGATTTTCTGGGGGGATTTCCACCGCCTGAGCGGCATTTGGTCGATCTGGTTTATTGCGGTCATTTCGATCACCGGGACCTGGTTCATGATCCAGGCCATCCTGGGGGACAACCAGATCACTATCTCCAGCCAGCCGGTGGTTCCGGTCATTGCCCGGGACAAAGTGCCGCTGTCCAGCCCCGGCGTGCCGGCGCCCATGATCGGGCTGGACGCTGCGATCGAAATTGCCACCCAGCGTATTCCCGGGCTTGAGGTCAACTTCGTCAGTCTGCCGAGCAACGCTTATAGCCATCTGGCCGTCGGCGGGCGCGGTTGGTACCCGTTGATGTTCCAGACCGCCGAAATCAATCCCTACAGTGGAGAGATTGCTGCCTCGCACCTGCTTTCCGACCGCTCGGGCCTTGAGTTCGTGACCGAGTCCATGCGTCCGCTGCACACCGGTGACTTTGGCGGGCTGTGGGTCAAATTGATCTGGTTCTTCTTCGGCCTGTTGTTGAGCATGATGGTCTTGAGCGGCCTACTGATCTGGAGCAAGCGCACGGCCCTGGCCACCCTGCATGCGCTCAAGCGCAGCGCCAAGGCACCTCGCAACACCGCTGCGCCTCAAGCCATCGCCGTCATGCAGGCTGAAACCTCGGAGGGCAAATAGATGAGCAAGGCCACCGCCGTTCAACCGCCCTCACCCCTGCGTGCCTTTTGGCTTAAATGGCGTTTCCATATCAATATCCTGCTGTTGCTGATTCCGCTGGGGTTCATGCCCAAGTATTTTGCCGACGTCGCGTTGTTTCGCGGTGACAGCGGCCTGGGCGAACGCGAAGTCGGTGAGGTGCAGGTCGGTCCGTGGAGCATCAAGCTGGCCGAGCTGCGTAATGAGGGGCCGAGACCGGATCCGGCGGGCCCCATGAAATTCTTCAGCGCAGCCCTGTGCGACACCTGCGGCGACCAGGTCAAAGCCACCTACCTGCGTATCGGCAAGCCGCGCAGCCTGCGCGCTGCCGGGGTGATTTTCTTCGGCACCGCCTACCGCATGGGCGCGGCCCTGCCGATTCCCGCACGCACCTCGCCCGATGCCGAACTGTGGATCACCATGGAAGGCTGGGACGGCAGCATGCAACAGGCTTCCATTCCCTTGAGCCAGGCCTCGCCTGCCACCATCGCCTGGCTGAACAAGCAAGGAGTTAAACCATGACTTTCACGCACCTGACCCGCGCCTGCGCCGCGCTGATCCTCTGCACAGGCGTCAGCACCTACGCCCTGGCCCACAACCCAATGTGTGAATGCAAGGAAATCCCCGGCGAGCAGATCCAATGCACCGGCGGCTTTTCCGACGGCAGTGGGGCGCCCGGCGTGACCCTGGATGTGATCGGCTACGACGAAACCATCCTGGTGCCCGGCAAACTGCGCGAGGACTCGACATTGACCTTCAAGAAACCTTCCGCCGAGTTCTACGTGTTGTTTGATGCCGGCCCTGGCCACGTTGTCGAGATCGACCAAGCGGATATCCAGCCCCAATGACCGTCGCCACCCGAGGAAGTACGCACATCGTCCGGCCGGCTGGAGCCGGTCACGAAACGCTCTATGTCCTGCTGCTCTGCCTGATCATCCTGGCGGTTGCCGGCACGGTGGTGGCCTTGCATGGCGAAACCGAAGAAGTCCAGGCCGTGGCCAGCCACCAACTGGACGCCCGCCGCGACCTGAGCGCGGGCGAGCAAGGCATCTATGCCGATCTGCGGGTGACCCTGGATGAAATTCAATTGCTCCAGCAGGAACAAAACGCCTTGCCGACACCCGCGCAACTGGCTGAGGACGGGTTCGCGCCCTTCGCCCAGGACGCCAGTTCGATCAGCCGTGGCGGCCATCACTGGCAATTGCTGGAGCCTTCGACCTACCTGGGTTTGAGTCAGGCGGTGGAAACCAGCGGCTCCCTGTTGATGCGCGTGAGCGGTGCCGAGCCGGACATCTGGCTCAATCGTCGCGCCAACCTCGCCGCTCCCAGCGACCTTAGCGACCAGGCATTGATCGATGCCGGCTGGCAGCAGGTCGTGGCGCAGTTCGACGCCGGCGTCACCCGCCAGCATCGCCACTGAATTCATGCTGTATCCGAGAGAAGACCGAGTCCCCATGTCCATTTTATCTCCCTTGTTACGCCTCCTGCTGGTCGGCCTGATCAGCATTGTGCTGGTACCCCTGGCCAACGCCGAGGCGGGCAAACGCTTGCGTATCGGCATCACCCTGCATCCGTACTACAGTTATGTGGCGAATATCGTCGGCGACAAGGCCGAGGTGGTGCCGCTGATTCCGGCCGGGTTCAACCCCCACGCCTACGAACCGCGCGCCGAAGACATCAAGCGTATCGGCACGCTGGACGTGATCGTACTCAATGGCGTCGGCCATGATGATTTTGCCGACCGCATGATCGCCACCAGCGAGCGCCCGGCTATCCCGGTGATTGAAGCCAACGCCAACGTGCCCCTGCTCGCGGCCACCGGCAATGCCGCCCGTGGCGCCGGCAAGGTGGTCAACCCACACACCTTCCTGTCGATCAGTGCGTCCATCGCCCAGGTCAACAACATTGCCCGGGAGTTGGGCAAGATCGACCCGGACAACGCCAAGGCCTATACCCAGAACGCCCGCGCCTATGGCAAGCGCCTGCGCCAGATGCGTGCCGCTGCCCTGGCCAAGCTCACCAGCGCACCGAACCCCGACCTGCGAGTAGCCACCGTACACTCTGCCTATGACTACCTGCTGCGCGAGTTTGGCCTGGAAGTCACTGCAGTGGTGGAACCGGCCCACGGCATCGAACCAAGTCCGAGCCAATTGAAGAAGACCATCGACCAGCTACGTGAACTGGACGTCAAAGTGATCTTCTCGGAAATAGACTTTCCGTCCAGCTACGTCGATACCATCCAGCGTGAATCCGGGGTCAAGCTCTACCCGCTGTCGCATATTTCCTACGGTGAATACAGCGCTGAAAAGTACGAACAGGAAATGACCGGCAACCTCGACACGGTGGTCCGCGCGATCCAGGAGTCCGGGGCATGACGGCGGCCGAACTCCTTGGCATCGGCCCGACGATTGATTTCAACGAGGTCTCGTTGACACTCGGGCGCACCGCGATCCTCGAAGCGGTAAGTTTCCAGGTCCAGCCGGGCAGTATTCACGCGTTGGTTGGCCCCAACGGCGGTGGCAAAAGCTCGCTGATCAAGACCCTGCTGGGGCAAACCCCGCACCAGGGTCAACTCAGCCTGCATTGGCCGGATGCGCCAGGCACCATCGGCTACGTGCCCCAGGCGCTGGAGTTCGACCGAGGTCTACCGATCACGGTCGATGATTTCATGGCAGCCATGTGCCAGCGTCGCCCGGCCTTTCTTGGCTTGTCCCGGCACTACGCCGCCGCGATTGGCGAAGCCTTGGAGCGCGTTGGCATGCAGGACAAGCGCAAACGCCGCATGGGCGCGTTGTCCGGCGGCGAACGGCAACGGGTGCTGTTGGCTCAGGGCCTGATTCCAGCGCCCCAGTTGCTGGTGCTTGATGAGCCGATGTCTGCCCTCGACGAGGCCGGGATCCAGGTATTCGAACGCTTGCTCCACGACTGGCGCCAGACCGGCATCACCGTGCTGTGGATCGAGCACGACCTGGAAGCCGTCGCGCGCCTGGCGGATCGGGTGACCGGCTTGAATCGCCGCGTACTGTTCGATGCCACGCCCAAGCAAGCGTTGACCCCGGATCGCTTGCTGACGCTGTTTTCCACGCACCCACGGAGCACGGCCCAATGAGCTACGAAGCCTTCCGCTTGATGGTCCAGGGCTGGGCCTCCTCCGGGTATCTACCGGAAGCCCTGGCCTACGGTTTTGTGGTCAACGCGTTGCTCGCGGGTTTATTGATCGGCCCGGTGCTGGGCGGCTTGGGCACGCTGGTGGTGGTCAAGCGCTTTGCGTTCTTTTCCGAAGCGGTCGGCCATGCCGCGCTGACCGGGGTGGCCGTCGGCATTCTGCTGGGAGAACCCTATACCGGGCCCTATGGCAGCCTGTTCGGTTACTGCCTGCTGTTCGGCATCCTGCTCAATTACCTGCGCAACCGCACCGGCCTGGCCCCCGATACGCTGATCGGGGTTTTCCTCTCGGTGTCGCTGGCATTGGGCGCGAGCCTGCTGCTGATCCTCGCGGGCAAGATCAATGTGCACATCCTGGAGAACGTGTTGTTCGGCTCGGTGCTGACCGTCAATGGCAATGACTTGCTGGTGCTGGCGATTGTCGGCTCGCTGGTGATGGCCCTGGCATTGCCACTGTACAACCGCATCATGCTCGCCAGCTTCAACCCGCAACTGGCCGCGGTGCGTGGCGTCGCGGTGAAGACCCTGGATTATCTGTTCGTGATCCTGGTGACACTGATCACCGTGGCCGCGGTGAAGGTCATCGGTGCGATCCTGGTGGGCGCCCTGTTGGTGATCCCGGCTGCTGCCGCGCGCTTGTTGAGCCAGTCGCTCAAGGGCTTTTTCTGGATCTCGGTGGTGATTGCCACCCTCAGCACGTTGTGCGGAATCCTACTGCCGATCATCTTTGACCTGCCCATTCCGTCCGGTGCCGCGATCATTCTGGTTGCCGGTATCGCCTTCGCCCTCGCCGCCATTGCGCGCGGTACTCTCCCCAGCCTGAAAGGGAACCTCGGATAATGCACGCTGCTCTTCGCCCCCTGGCCCTGACCATCGCTTGCCTGATCAGCACTCCGCTGCTGGCAGGCGACAGTTTCAAACCGCTGCCGATCACCGGCAACCAAGGCGTTGGCCACGCCGCCCTGTCCAAGGCCAAGTCGGTCAAGCCGGTGAAAGTCCTGGCGGCCTTGCCGGTGACTTACGGGCTGGCCGAACAACTGCTCAAAGGCACCGAGGTCAGACTTGAACGCGCGGCGCCCGCCAAATTGCCCGGTTCACGCCAGACCTCCTACTTCACCGGGCGCGGCGCGCCCGCCTTGCACGCCCTGGCGCTGGATGCCGACGCCGCCATCGGCCTGCGGTCGATCTGGCCGGACGACCCGCTTTACCCGGTTTCACGTCGCAGCAACATCCGCATCGTTGAAGTCGACGCCGCGCGGCCGGTGGATGGCGGCCTGCCGGGGATCGCCCTGCAACCTGGCGCTGTCGATGGCCTCAACAGCCAGCCTTGGCAGTCGAGCAACAACCTGGGACGCATGGCGGATGTAATGGCTGCCGACCTGTCACGCCTGGCACCCGATGCCAAGGTGCAGATCGATAGCAACCTGGCGCACCTCAAGCAGCGCTTACTCAAGCTCAACGCAGACAGCGAGGCGCGCTTGGCCGAGGCCGAGAACCTGAGCGTAGTCAGCTTGAGCGATCATTTCGGGTATTTGGTCAGCGGGCTGAATCTGGAGTTGGTGAGCACCGATCCACGGCCCGATACCGAATGGACCCCTGATGCCTTGAAGGCACTGACTGACAATTTGAAGGACAACGACGTGGCGTTGGTGCTGCACCATCACCAGCCGGCCGAGGCGGTGAAATCGGCGATCAGCGCGAGCGGCGCCACACTGCTGGTATTGGGTACCGACGGCGCGGACCCGGTGGCGGAGCTGGAGGGGAATGTGAATCAACTGATCGAGGCCTTGACCTTGTAGGAGCGAGCTTGCTCGCGAAAAACCTCGACGATAACGCGTGCATTCTGGATAAACGCGGCGTCTTTGAGCTCTTCGCGAGCAAGCTCGCTCCTACAGGTACCTCATTCGCTTAATTGATCGGTGCCTTTGTTTGCAGCCTTTGATCAGCCCGCCACCACTTGACCGTCCATCTTCTGGCGCAAGCTCAGCGGGCGCATGTCGGTCCACACCTCTTCGATGTAGGCCAGGCAGTCTTTCTTCATCCCGCTTTTCCCCACGGTGCGCCAACCTTCCGGTACAGCCTTATAGTCAGGCCAGATGGAATACTGCTCTTCATGGTTGACCACTACTTGGAACAGGATGTCTTCGCGGTCGAATACTGAGGTCATTACGGTTCTCCGTCACTCAAAGGCTGGCCGCGCACCACGCACGGCACTGATGTAGTAGGAACGTACAAGGTCTGTGGAAAATTAGAGGCTGGCCACCGCTGCCGCCAAGGCGCGACCAAAGATCTGCGCAACCTGGTCAATCTCCATTGCGCTGATCACCAGGGGCGGCAGGAAGCGCACCACGCCACCATGGCGCCCACCCAGCTCGAGGATCAGTCCGCGCTTCAAGCATTCACGCTGGACCAACGGTGCCAACTGGCGATGCACCGGTGGATGGCCCTGGCTGTCGAGCGTACCGTTGGGGTCCACCAACTCCACGCCCAGCATCAGGCCGCGCCCGCGAACATCACCGAGATGCGGGAAGTCCCGTTGCAAGACACGCAGATGCTCGCCCAGCCGCTCGCCCATGGCTGCCGCGTGGGCTGCCACGTCGTGCGCCTTGAGGTAACGCATCACCGCCGAGCCCGCGGCCATCGCCATTTGATTGCCACGGAAGGTCCCGGCGTGAGCGCCCGGCAGCCAGGTGTCGAGCCAGTCGCGATACACCACCACCGCCAACGGCAGGCTGCCGCCAATGGCTTTGGACAGCACCACCACGTCCGGGACAATGCCCGCATGTTCAAAGGCAAACATCTTGCCGGTACGCGCAAAACCGCTTTGGATTTCATCGACAATCAACGCCACGCCAGCCTGCTCGGTAATCCGTCGCAGGCCACGCAGCCAGTCGAGGTCCGCCGGAATCACACCGCCTTCACCCTGCACCACTTCGACGATCACCGCCGCCGGTAACAGGACACCGGCTTCAGGGTCATTCAGCAGGTTTTCCAGGTAATGCAGGTTGACCTTCACCCCTTGCGCGCCGCCCAAGCCGAAGGGACACCGATAGTCATAAGGGAATGGCAGAAATTGCACGCCATTGCCGAGCAACGCCCCCAAAGGCTTTTTCGGCCCCAGGCTGCCCATCAGGCTCAGCGCCCCCTGGCTCATGCCGTGATAGCCGCCCTGGAACGACAACACAGTGCTGCGTCCGGTGGCGGTTCGCACCAGCTTTAACGCGGCTTCCACCGCATCGGTACCGGTCGGTCCGCAGAACTGGATTTTCGCTTCCCGCGCCAGCGCCTGCGGCAGCAAGCCGAACAGGTCCTGGACGAACTGGTCCTTGACCGGCGTGGTCAGGTCCAGGGTATGCAGGGGCAACTCATCGCACAGCACCTGCTGGATTGCCTCGATGACCACCGGGTGATTATGCCCCAGGGCCAAGGTGCCGGCGCCGGCCAGGCAATCGATGAAACGCCGGCCTTCGACGTCCTCTACATAAATCCCCTTGGCACGCTTGAGCGCCAGGGGAATGCGTCGGGGATAGCTGCGGGCATTGGATTCCTGCTGGCACTGACGGGCCAGCAGCGGAGACTCGTTGAACTCATAGAGTGTTTCGACGGGTGCCGGGGTCGCCGGAACCTGAAAATCTTCGATATGGCTGGTAGCGACTGACATCTCTCGATCCCTCAATACGCTGATAATGACCAAACTGCCCATCCGTTGGCGTCTGGCCCCAAGAGGGCATACGCACGGATTTCCTGTTCTGGAAACGCTTCAGCGGCTTGAGAATTTACACCGTGGATCGTTAAAAACCGGCGAATGCCGCTACTCGGTGGTACAGCGGTACTTTTCATTCAATGCATACAGAATCGCGCAGGTTTCGATGTCCAGTTGTCCGCCATAATCGGCAGGCCGGAAGTGCATCTGAAACGCCCGGACACGTTGCTGGAACGCCTGACGATTTTTCGCCGGCGCGTAGCCGTAGCGCTGGAATGCCCGCTCGATCTCCACTTCCATGGGTAACCCGAGACGAAACCGACGTTGATAGGCGGCTTTGACGGTCTCGTCGAACCAGGCGCCGATACCCGCTTCGAACAGACGCCGCCATGGCAACCGGGGGCCGGGGTCGCTTTTGCGCGCGTAGGCTACATCCGAATGCCCGAGGACGTCCGTGGCACCGATCTGCGGGTAGCGTCGACAAATGTCGCGGAGCAAGGCAATCAGCACTTCGATTTGCTCCGAAGCGTACGCAGCAAAGGTAAAAACCCCACCCTCATCCCGGGCCAAATTGACGATTTCAATGCCGATCGAACGGCTGTTCAGGTTATCCCGTCCCGCCCAATGGCTGGCGCCGGCATGCCACGCGCGTTGGCGCTCACTCACCAGCCGAAACACGCGTAGTTCGTCATAGCCGGCGGCCTGGTAGCTGGCCTCATGCGGGTCGGGGAGCAGGTAGTGCGCGCTGACCCCACGCTGGGTCAGGGTGCGCAGGGATGAAGCAAACGGTGCTGCAGTGTAATGCACGATCACCTGGCGCACAGCTTCGTCATCACGCTCATTAAAATCTTTCGCAGGGTAAGTGGTATCGATGACCAACATGGCGCTGTCCTTTTCAACACAGGCTGAGTCATTCAGCCGGTAAACCTTCAAACCCAAAAAAATACCGCCATCCTTCGGGAGGATGGCGGTATCTATGTGCAGCAGGTGTCGGTGAAGGTTCAGCGCCGCAACGGCATGCCCAAATCAACCCGCAGACCATCCGCCTGGCTGTCGAACGTCAACGAACAGGAGCAACGCTGCACGATCGCCTGCACAATGGCCAGCCCCAGGCCACAACCGGCGCTGTTGCCATTGCGCCAAAAGCGTTGGGTGAGGTTTTGCAGGTCTTCGCTGGAAATCGGCGCGCCATGATCACGCACACGGAACACTACCTGGTCGCCGCTGGTGAACAAGCTCAGCTCCACCCGCGTGTCGTCCGGGGTATGGCGCAAGGCGTTATCCAGCAGATTGCGCAAGGCGGCGACGGCCAGTCCCACCGGCATTTCCACGGGTGTCTCGGGCAAGGTCTCCGGCAGAACCAGGTCAATCCGTCGATTATCCCCGGCATTCGCATCCTGAATGGCCAGGCGTGCCACTTGTTCGGCGCTCGATTGCAAGCCATCGTCAAACGACAGGCTACCTTCGACCCGCGCCAACAACAGCAGCTGTTCAAGGGTGCGATGCAAACGGTCGGCGCCTTCCTCGGCGTGGGCCAGGGACTGGTCGCGAGCCGCCCCCTCGGTCATGCGCGCCACTTGCAGATGGGTCTTGATCGCCGTCAGCGGGCTGCGCAGTTCGTGGGCGGCATCGCCAGTCAGGCGGCGTTCACGCTCAATGGTCTTGGCGATGCGTTGCAATAATTGGTTCTGAGTGTCGAGCAGCGGCTTGAGCTCACTGGGCAACGGATGAATCTGCAACGGTTCGAGTGAATCGGCGCTGCGGCGCCGCAGTGCATCGCGCATCCGGTTGAGCGGCACCAGGCTCTGGCCAATCCCCAGCCACAGCAGGCACAGGCAGCCCAGCAGCGCCACACCCACCGGCACCGACGCCGCCAGCAGGATCGACATATTCAAGGCCTCGCGCTCCACCTGGCGATCAGCCGTGGTGATCAGCAAGTCGCCACGGGCCAGGGTAAAACTGCGCCAACTGGCACCGTCGATGAGCTGATCGCGAAAACCGCTTTGCCGGGACTCCAGCCCCTGATCCGGCGTGCTATGGCTGTGGGCGAGGATTTCGCCCCGCAGCGAACTGACCTGGCACGCCATGCCGCCGGGAACATTCAATTGCTCAGCACCGAAACGCTTGCCCTCGCCCACACTCACCAGGTCCGGCATCTGCTCCATCAACCCGGCCACCATGCGTGCCGACGCCACCAACCGTTGATCCAGGGAAAACATCATCTGTTTACGCAGGTCGTTCAGCATCCAGGCCGCCGCCAGCGTCCAGATCAGCACGAACGCGGCGCCCAGCTTGAACGTCAGCCTCAGACGCAGGCTCATCACGAAGCGTCCTCTCCAGTATCGACGGAGCCAAGGCGATAGCCGAGCCCACGCACGGTCTCGACAATGCCGTTGCCCAGCTTGCGGCGCAGATGGTGGATATGGACGTTCAAGGCATTGCTTTCCAGTTCGTCGTTGAAACCGTAGACGCTGTCCTTGAGCTGCTCGCTGGACAGCACCCGCCCCTTGTTATGCAGCAGCGCTTGCAACAGCGCCTGCTCGCGGCGGGACAAGTCCACCGGCTGGCCACCCAGCAAGGTTTCCCGACTGCTGGGATTGTAGGTCAGCCGGCCGTGTTCGATCAGATTGACACTGCGCCCGGCGACCCGGCGCAGCAAGGTTTGCAGACGCGCAGCGAGTTCGCGCAGGTCGAAGGGCTTGAGCAGGTAATCGTCGGCCCCGGCTTGCAGCCCATCGACCCGGTTGGTCACCGAGTCCCGCGCCGTGAGAATCAACACGGGAATCTCCAGGCCCGCGCTGCGCTGTTGCTGCAACAGCTTGAGGCCGTCTTCATCCGGCAGGCCAAGGTCGAGCACCATGATGTCAAACTCGGCCGCCTTGAGCATCGCCCGGGCCGCCGCCGCCGTGCCGACGCGCTCGACCGTGAAGCCCTGGGCGCCGAGGCCGGCAACGATGCCGCTGGCGATCAGTTCGTCGTCTTCACAGACCAGTACGTGCATGGTGAACCCTTCGCAAAAGTGCTGATTTAAAGGATGACGGATTAAGCGCGCATTATGCCGTTAAAAGAGGCACGCTCAGATAATCCCTACACCTTAGAATAGCCCGGTTAATCATCGGTTAATCAGCGCCACACATTGTGTGCCCCACTTGCATCGAACTAAGGCTTGACCATGCGGCATCTGTTTATCTTTCTGCTGGTGTTGTTCACTGGATTGGCCCAGGCCGCGCCTGGCAATAATCCTTTCGAAACCAAACCCGATTTCCTCCCGGTGGGTAAAGCCTTTGTCTTTACCTCCGAACGCCTGGCGTCCGGCGAAACCCAGCTGTATTGGCAGATTGCCGATGGCTACTACCTGTACCAACAGCGCATGAAGTTCGATGGCCTGGCCCAGAAGCCGGTGTTGCCTGAAGGCGAAGCCCATAGCGATGAGTTCTTTGGCGAGCAGCAAGTGTATCGCCAGGGCCTTGAAGTGAAGATTCCCGCGGGCGCCACCGGCCAGCTCAAGCTGGGTTGGCAGGGCTGCGCGGATGCGGGGCTGTGCTATCCGCCGCAGTCGATCACGGTCGACCTGGGTGGCAATCCGGCCGTCGCCGCCACCGCCCAGGCGCAGGATCAAAGCCTGGCGAGCGGCCTGCAACAACGCAGCCTCGGCTGGAGCCTGCTGGTGTTCTTTGGCCTGGGGCTGCTGCTGGCCTTTGCGCCCTGTTCATTGCCGATGCTGCCGATCCTCGCCGGGTTGGTGGTCGGCAGCGGCGCCAGCCCGCGACGCGGCTTTGCCCTGGCCGCCAGCTATGTAGTGTGCATGGCCCTGGTATACGCCAGCCTCGGTGTGTTGGCGGCGCTATTGGGCGGCAACCTCGCCGCCTGGTTGCAGACGCCGTGGATCCTCGGCAGTTTCGCCGCGCTGTTTGTGATCCTCGCGTTGCCGATGTTCGGTTTCTTCGAGTTGCAATTGCCGGCGTTCCTGCGTGATCGCCTCGACAATGTGAGCCGCCAGCAAAGCGGTGGCAGCCTGGTCGGCGCCGGCGTGCTCGGGGCGCTGTCCGGCCTGCTGGTGGGGCCGTGCATGACCGCGCCACTCGCCGGCGCCTTGCTGTACATCGCCCAAAGCGGCAACGCAGTGCACGGCGGACTGATCCTGTTTGCCATGGGCATCGGTATCGGCGTGCCGCTGTTGCTGCTGGTCACCGTGGGCAATCGCTTCCTGCCCAAGCCAGGTACCTGGATGAATGTGCTCAAGGGCATCTTCGGTTTCCTGTTCCTCGCCACCGCCGTGCTGATGATTCGCCCGGTGGTCGGTGAAAGCCTGTGGCTCGGCCTGTGGGGCGTGCTGGCGCTGGTCATGGCCTATTGCGGCTGGGGCCTGGCGCGTGAATATGGACTTGCGGCCAAGGTCATCGGCGCAGGTTCCCTGGTGCTCGGGCTGTGGGGCGTCGTATTGGTGGTGGGTGCGGCCGGTGGCAGCGATGATCTGTGGCAACCGTTGAAGGTCTACAGCGGATCGCAGATCAGCAGCGCACCGACCGCCCACGATGCGTTCCTCACCCTCAATGACCCGACGCAGCTGCAAAGCCAGCTCGACAGCGCCAAGGCCCAAGGCCAATGGGTGCTGCTGGACTACTACGCTGACTGGTGCGTGTCCTGCAAGATCATGGAAAAACAGGTGTTCGGCAAACCTGAAGTGATGGACGCGCTCAAGGACGTGCGCCTGCTGCGCCTGGACGTCACCGCCGACACTGCAGCCAGCCGTGAATTGCTGGGACGCTACAAAGTGCCGGGCCCACCGAGCTTCGTCTGGATCGGTCCGGACGGTGAGGAACGCCGCGCCCAGCGCATCACCGGCGAAGTGGACGCCGAGGCCTTCCTGCAACGCTGGACCCAGACCCGGGACGCCCTCTGATGCTGACGCTGACCATTGGCACCTTTGCCATCGCACTGAACCACTTGCTGCTGATCAGCGCACTGATCCTCGCCACGCTGGTGGGCTGGCGAGTGGCCAAGCGCGGCGGCGAGAACCCCGAATCGGTGCTGTTCAGCCTGTTTCTGCTGGGCATGCTCAGTGCGCGGATCAGCTTCGTCCTGATGTATTGGGCCTATTACCGCGACGACCCGCTGCAAATCGTCGACCTGCGCGACGGCGGTTTCCTTGCCTGGCCCGGCGTCATCGCGCTGCTGCTCGGTGCAACGCTTTGGGGCTGGCGTCGCCCGCCCCTGCGCAAGCCGTTGAGCGCAGGTGTCATCGCGGGCCTGGCCTTCTGGGCGATGGCCAGCTTTTCCTTGAATATCTACGAAAAAGGCACGCGTCTGCCGGAGATAACCCTGCGCACTGCCAGTGGCGAAACCGTACAACTGACTGACTACCAAGGCGGTCCCTTGGTGATCAACCTGTGGGCCACTTGGTGCCCGCCGTGCCGACGCGAAATGCCGGTACTGGAAAATGCTCAGAAGCAGCGGCCCGACGTGACCTTTCTGTTCGTCAACCAGGCTGAAAGCATGCAAAGCGTCAGCACCTACCTGGCGACCCAGGGCCTGAACCTGGACAACGTGCTGTTCGATGCCAGCGGCCACCTCGGCCAAGCCGTCGGTTCGATGGCCTTGCCCACCACCCTCTTCTATCAAGCCGATGGACGCCTGATCAACAGCCACCTCGGTGAGTTATCCCAGGCCAGCCTGGCCCGCGCCATGGAATATTTCGACCCCACGGACACAACCGCTGCCAAGCCAGCCTCCACAAGGAAACCGTTATGCCCCGCCTCCGCCACCTGCTGACCCTGTTGCCGCTGACCCTGGCCGCCACCCTCGCTCACGCCGAAGAATGGCCAGCACCGATCCAACAGATCGAAGCCAAGGGCGCCAAGATCATCGGCAGTTTCGATGCTCCCGGCGGCCTCAAGGGCTACGCAGCGCAATACCAGAACCGCGGCATGGCGCTGTACCTGACCGCCGACGGCCAGCACGTCATCGCCGGCAATCTGTACGACGCCAAGGGCAATGACCTGAGCAGCGCGCCCCTGGAAAAACTGGTGTACGCGCCAATGGCCAAGGAAATCTGGGCCAAGATGGAACAGAGCAGTTGGATCCAGGACGGCGACAAACAGGCTCCGCGCACCGTCTACCTGTTCAGCGACCCGAATTGCCCGTACTGCAACATGTTCTGGGAACAGGCACGCCCGTGGGTGAACGCCGGCAAGGTGCAGTTGCGACACATCATGGTCGGGATTATTCGCGAAGACAGCCCCGGCAAATCGGCGGCGCTGCTGGCCAGCAAAGACCCGGCAACGGCCCTGCAAGAGCATGAGGCCGCCGGTAAAGGCAGCCAGCTCAAGGCACTGAATACAATACCCGCCGAGGTCCAGGCCAAACTCGATGCCAATATGCAGTTGATGGATGAGCTGGAGTTGTCAGCCACACCGGCGATTTTCTATCTGGATGACAAGGGGCAATTGCAGCAACAGCAAGGCGCGCCGTCGCCGGATAAGTTGGTGAAGATATTGGGGCCTAAGTAGTCAAAAAAAATGCTCCTGCCAATGGCAGGAGCATTCATCATCGAAGGAAAACAGCGCTTTTAGCTATCACGCACCCTGATGTCCGTTATCGCGTAGTCGTTACCTGTCACACCCGACCCCTCATGGCTCCAGATTTCCAGGCGCATTGACGTCGCGCTTGCAATAAACTCCCCACTCAGCGGCGTCCACGCCATGCTGGTAAAGGTCGTAATCCCCGTAACCGACCCGGAACTGGTCCTGAGTGACAACCTGGGCATTGGCGCTGCGCCATTGTAAGTGCAAGCATTCATGCTGAACGTATAACGGCGACCCACCTGCAGCTCGGTATAGTCTTTATAAAGAACGGGACCTACCCCCCCAATATGAGCAGTGCCATTCGCCACGCATGACTTGCCAAAAACCGTGCGGTACCTCATCTCACCATTGGCGGCTTGCCCGGCCCTCCAGCTATTCCAGTTGCCTCCTGTAAACGGGGTGAAGTCATCAAAGGGCTGGCGAAGGATCAACGCCAGCACCGGAAACACAACCGCCTCATTCTCGCGGGTACTGCCATCGGCTGTGACCTTACAGGTAAAGGTCAAGGCACTGCCGTCTTTCAGCAACTTAAGCTCGGTGCGTTTCAAGATACCCGCCAGCCCTGCGCTGACCTCTTCAACCGTGACGACTTTGCCCACATACACATTGATCGTGTAGGGACCTCCATTTTTCAGGGTCCCGCTCCCCCGCAGCCAAACGCGCTGCCCGACCAGGGCAAACCACCAGGCACTCTCGTAGTTTTCATCATTGACGGTGATATCCGCATCACCGGCGAAAGTCCGCAAATCCAGGCTCCCGCCCTGGGTGGCTGGCGGCGTCGCCTGTGGCACCACCGGCGTTGGCAAACGCACGGGCACACTGATGTTCAACGCAAGCAGCTTGGAAGGCGCCAACTTGCAGGCGCTGGTCACGGTGTAACTGATCAGGATGGTTTTGCCCGCGCCATGAATCACCGCTTCACGGGGGATAGCGAAATCAACATAACCCGGGTCGCTGTTGCCTGGTTTCGGCGCCAGCGGCAAGCTGCTGCCGTCCGCCTTGACCCACTGCACATTGATCGTATGATGCGAACTGATGCGCTCGTACGCCACCCGCACGGTCAGGCCATTGCGCGCGTTCCAGATCGTCAGGTCCGTCCCCACGGCTTCGCGAACCGTGGGCGCACCGAGGACCAGGTCTTCCTGGACGATCCCCAAGGTCAACACCGGGAATTTCTTCGCACTGGCCTTGTCCGCCAGGCCATTGAAGTTCACTGCAAAATGCACCTGGAAGGGTTTGCAATCGGCCAGCCGTTGCAGTGCTTCGCGAGGCAAGGGTGTATTGACGCCACTGGCCAGCCATTGCGCGGAGACGGGCTCGCCCTCCAGCACCTCAAAGCTGTATGCAGTGCCATCCTCCAACTCACCCGTCACCCATAGCCAACAAGGTTGTTCCAGTTCGATGTAAGGCCAGCGGATAACGGTAGCGTCCGCATCCCCGGAGAAGGTATTGAGATCCAGCGTTTTACCGGTGGCCTGTTCCACCGCCGGCGTGGGCAAGCCACTGATATCGAGAACGTTCACCACCCGTGGCGGAGACAGCCAAGGGCCTGTGCCGTTGTAGCTGACGGTGTAGCTCAAAGTAATCGGTTCACCAAAATTGGCGCTGATGGCCGAGGCTGGCACCGGGAACTCCAGGCTGGTTTCGCCGTCCTGTACCGTGCGGCATTCCAGGGCCGGTGAACCCAGGCCGGGCGTGCCGGCGAACTCAGGACAGACAATGTCACCGGCCTGCATCCCGTCATAGGCGATGACAATATGCCCGCCATTCACCGTGTTCACGGGGTTGACACACCATCCCTCGGCGCCACATTCCACCGATTCCTTGAGGTGCGGTGGCGGCAGGTCCATGGCCGGGTCGACCCGCAACAGTGTGGTGGTACGCAAGTGAAAATCCTGGGCATTGATCGGCAGCGGGTTCTCATGCACAGGGTCATTGGGCTCGGGGAGCACGGGCGCAGTCTGGTCCCAGATGACGCCCATATGCGTGGTCAGGGCTGAATAGTCCTGCCGGCGCGACATCCAGCCACGGGACAACTTGAATTCGAACACGTGCTCTGGATCCGTCTCGGCAGACGTGACCACATGATCGAATGCCACCCAGATGAATTGATAGGGCACCTCATGCTGGTCACCCGCCACGGTCACAAACAACCGCTGCCCAGCCTGGATCATCGGCCACGCCTTGACGCGAATGGTTTCGTCGCCTTCGAACGTGTGCATGTCCAACCACCAGGTGTTCCACTCCCGTTTCGAGTGCACAAACACCGGTAGCGACCCCAGGAGGTCCGCTTCCCGAATATGCTGGATCTCCAGTTCCAGTTCCAGGGACTGCTGGGGTTGTCCGCCCTGCGTCGCGGTATACCAGATCAGCACGGTGTGTCCGATGCAGGTACTCACATATTCCCAGGGAATCGCCACCTCGACACTGCCATCGGCCTCACCGGTGGTCTGGATCGGCTCGAAGACCGGCAGGTCATCGCCGCCGCCCTCGGGCTTCTTGATTTCCCAGTACAGAGTGATCGGCGTAGTGCCCATGCCCTCAAAGGCAATAGTCGCCTTGGTGCCCGTTTTCGCATCGATGGGGTACAGCACGCTGTTGTTGGCCGCGTACTCGATAATCGGGTAAGGCAGCTCAGCCACGACGCCCGACCGGGGCGCTGAAGCGCGAACGGCTCTCGAAGAGGAGACGCTTTGCGCGGGTGTTTTTTTAGCCATGATAAGACCTCCTGTCCTGCGATGGATAACCACTTCGCCCACGTGTGCAGGCGAGAAACTCCGGTTATCTATCGCTCGATCCGACAGGCTTGCCTACTGTCAGAATTGACAGTTCTGCTGGAAAACCATGATTCCTCCGACCGACGGTTAGCTCACTACCCTTCCAGTTCAGCCATCAGATCACTCAACCGATCCACCGTTCCGGCGCTGAGTTCGTTGGCCGCCAGCCCGTCGATATACCCCGCCAACGCCTCCACCGTGCTGCACTCGAACATCGCCCGTAGCGGCACATCCCGTTGCAAGGTTTTCTGCACCCGCGAGGCAATCTGCGTGGCCAGCAACGAATGTCCGCCCAGTTCGAAGAAGTTGTCCCTGACCCCGACCCGCTCAACCTTCAGCACTTCGGCCCAGATCGCGGCCAGCGTCTGCTCCAGCTCATTGCGCGGTGCCAGATAGTCCTGGCTGTGCAACTGACCGATTTCAAGGCTCGGCAAGGCCTTGCGGTCGAGTTTGCCGTTGGCGTTCAGCGGCAGGCGCTCGAGCCACAGCCAATGCAACGGCACCATGTACTCCGGCAGCTCGGCCCGCAGGCGTTGCTTGATACGGTCCAGGCATTGCGCGGAATTGAAGGCCGCCTCGGTCGCCACCAGGTAACCCACCAAGTGCCTGCCATTGACGCCATCCTGCACGCCGACCGCCGCATCGCGGATTTCCGCTTGCTCATGCAGGCGGGCTTCGATTTCGCCCAATTCGATTCGATAGCCGCGGATTTTCACCTGATGGTCGATACGCCCGACGTATTCCAGCACGCCATCGCGGCGGCGGCGCGCAAGGTCGCCGGTGCGGTACAAGCGCGCCCCGGCCGCGCCGAACGGATCCGGCACGAACACCTGGGCAGTGCGCAACGGATCACTGACGTAACCGCGCCCCACCCCGATGCCGGCCACGCACAGTTCGCCCACCGCGCCTTGCGGCACCAGTTCCAGCGCACCATCGAGCAGGTACAAGCGGTTGTTGTCGGTGGGCGTGCCGATGGGCAGGTAAGTGCCACGGGTCGATGCCTGGTCGACGCGGAAGAACGCGACGTCGTCGGAACATTCCGCCGGGCCATACGCATTGACCAAGCCGATGTCCGGGTAACGCAACAGCCATTGGTGCGCCAGTTCCGGCGGCATGGCTTCACCGGTGGGCAACATCCAGCGCAACCCCTCGAGGCCGATGTGTTCGTTCGCCAACATGCCTTGAATCAGCGACGGCACACTCTCCAGCAGCGTGATGCTCTGGGACCGGACATGTGCCAGCAAGCCTTGCGGATCATGGGCGATAGTGTTCGGCACGATATCCACCCGCGCCCCGAACAGCGGCGCGGCGAGGAATTGCCAGACCGAAATATCGAAGCTTTGCGAAGCGGTCTGGGCGATGACGTCCCGCTCGCTCAGTTGCAGGTACGGCAGTTTGCTCAACTGGTTGTTGAGCATGCCGCGCTGCTCGACCATCACGCCCTTCGGCAGGCCGGTGGAGCCCGAGGTGTAGATCACATAGGCAAGATTGTCCGGGGCGCTGTAGATCCCGGGATTGGCGTCCGATTCCGTTACCTCGTCCCACACCAGTAACTTTGGCCGCCCGGCGCAGGAGAACGCTTCCAGCAGCGCCAGGGCCTGTTCACGACAGGCCTCGGTACACACCAGCAGCGGCGTGCGGCTCAGTTCGATGAGCCGGCTCAAACGCTGAGTCGGCAGGCCGGGGTCCAGCGGCAGATAACCAGCGCCGGCCTTGAAGCTGCCGATAATCATGCCAAGCAAATCGAGGCCGCGTTCGGCCAGCAAAGCCACCGGCTGATCCAGCCCGACACCCGCCGCGACCAAGGCATGCCCCAGACCGTTGCCGCGACGGTTCAGTTGGGCATAGGTCCATTGCCGGTCCAGGCAACTGGCGACGATCCGCTGCGGGTGCTCCGCCACCTGGGCTTCAAACAGCTCGACATAGCTGCGCTCCAGCGGATAGTCATGCGCGCTCTGGTTGCAACCGTGCACCAGGAACTCGCGTTCCTGTTCGCCAATCAGCGGCAGATCGGCCATGTCGCCATGGAAACCCCGGACCAGTGCCAGCAACAGGCGCTTGAATTCGCCGAGCATGCCTTGCACGGTGCTTTCATCAAAGTAGCGCTGATCATAGGAGAGGTGCAGGCCCAGGTCATCGCCGGGATAACACACGGCCGTCAGTGGGAAGTTGGTGTGGGTCCGGCCGGAATCCGAGGTCGCGTTCAGGCTTTGCGCACGGTCCAGCACCGAGACTTCCACCGGGGCATTCTCAAACACGAACAGGCTGTCAAACAGCGGCTGGCCCTTGGGCAGTTCGCTGTGTTCCTGGAGGGTCACCAGCGGCAGGTATTCGTACTCGCGCAGTTGCATATTGCTGTCGAGCAGGCCACTCAACCAGTGACGCACGCTGCAGGGCTGACCCTCCTCGGGCAACTTGACCCGCAGGGCGATGCTGTTGATAAACAGACCCACCGTGCGCTGCATCTCGGGCATCTCCACCGGTCGTCCGGCCACGGTGACGCCGAACAACACGTCACGTTCGCCGCTCAAGCGCCGCAGCACCAGCGCCCAGGCCGCCTGGGCGAAGGTATTGACGGTCAACTGGTGCGCCTGCGCCAGTTCACGCAATTGCGCGCCGTCGCGTACATCGAGCCGCGTGTAGCAGTCACCGACCAACATGCCACCGCTGTGACCGGCGTGTTCGCGCAGGAACGGACGGTCGCTGGGGATCGGCGTGGTGCGCTCGAAGCCGCGCAGGTTCTGTTGCCACCACTGTCGCGCCTCGTTCATATCCTGGCGTTGCAGCCAGGCGATGTAATCGCGATAGCGTGGCGGCGCCGCGAGTTGTGCCTCGCGCCCCTCGCCCAGGGCCATGTAGATGTCGAAGAAATCGTTCATCAACAATGAACGGCACCAGGCATCGATCAGGATGTGGTGATTGCTCATCATGAACCAATAGCGCGCCGCGCCGACCCGGATCAGGCGCAGGTGGAACGGTGCCTGGTTGAGCAGATCGAAGCCGGCCTCGCGCTCGCTTTTGAGCAAGGCTTGCAAACGTGGCTCCTGCTCGTTTTCCGCAATCGTGCTCCAGTCCAGGTATTCGATCGGCGTGCTGCCGGGTTTGTGGATCACCTGCAACATGTCCTCGCCGACGTTCCAGCAAAACGACGCGCGCAATGCTTCATGACGGGCGATCACGGCTTTCCAGGCCAGGGCGAAGCGGTCGGGATCCAGCTCGCTGTTGATGCGATATCGGTCTTGCATGTAGTAAAGACCGGTACCCGGTTCCAGCAGGGTGTGCAACAGCAGGCCTTCCTGCATTGGCGTCAGCGGATACACGTCCTCGATGGCGCTGGCCGGCACCGGCAGTGCATCGAGTTGCGGCTGGGTCAGGCGCGCCAGCGGGAAATCCGACGGTGTGAGACCGCCCGCATCATCCCCCAGGCAATGAGCGATCAGGCTCTGCAATTCGTCCAGGTAGGCGTCCGCCAGTTCACTGATGGTCTGGTGGTCGTGGCGCTCGCGACTGAAGGTCCAGCGCAGCAGCAGTTCACCGCCGTAGACCTGGCTGTCGACGCTCAGCGCGTTAGGCAATGGCGCATCCAAGTCATGCGCCGGACCTGCGGACTGCTCCAGCGGGTGGAACAAGGCGTCGTTATCAAAACTCTGGTCGAACTGGCCAAGGTAGTTAAACGTGATCGACGCGCAGGGCAGCGCCGCCATGGCCTGGCGGCACTGATCGTCCGCCAGGTAGCGCAGCACCCCGTAGCCCAGGCCTTTATGGGGCACCGCGCGCAGTTGTTCCTTGATGGCCTTGATCGACGCACCCTGCCCGGCTGCATCCTCGATCCGCACAGGCGTCAGTTGAAGCGGATAGGCGCTGGTAAACCAACCGACGCTGCGCGTCAGGTCAATCTCGTCAAACAGGCTTTCGCGGCCGTGGGCTTCCAATTGAATCAACGCCGATGCGTGGCCGCTCCAGCGGCACAGCACACGGGCCAGCGCCGTCAGCAGCAGGTCGTTGACCTGGGTGCGGTAGGCGCTCGGCGCTTGTTGCAGCAGTTGCCGGGTACGTTCGGCGTCCAGCCGCACGCTGATCGTTTCGGCGTCGCGAACGCGCAGCGAACCTTGGGCACGGTCCACTGGCAGTTCAACTTTCGCACCCGCCAATTGCGCCTGCCATACGCTGAGCTCCTCACGCAGGGATTCGCTGCTGGCATAGGCTTGCAAACGCGCCGCCCAGTCGCGCAGGGCGCTGGTCTTGGCCGGCAAGCCGAGCGATTGGCCGTCGCTCAATTGACGATAAGCCTGTTGCAGATCCTCCAGCAGCACCCGCCACGACACACCATCCACCACCAGGTGATGGATCACGATCAACAGGCGTTGCTCGCCCAACGGTCCGTCCACCAGCAAGGCACGCAACAGCCGGCCCTGTTCCAGATCAAGGCTGCGCTGGGCATCGGCGAAGAGTGCGGCGGACTGCTCCATGTCCGTTACCTGAGCCAGCCATAACACAGCATCTTCCGACACCGGCAGATAAGTGGCCTGCCACTGTCCCGCCTGGCGGGTGAAGCTCAGGCGTAACGCATCGTGATGCGCCAATACCGCCAGCAGCGCCTGTTCCAGGCGCCGTGGATCAAGGGCCTGCACCGGCGCCAGCAATAACGCCTGGTTCCAGTGATGACGGGCCGGGATCTCGCTGTCGAAAAACCACTGCTGAATCGGCGTCAGCCTCGAAGGGCCGCTCAGCACGCCTTGCTCGGCGCTGACCTGTTCGCTGCGACGGGCGACCGCCGCCAAAGCCTCCACGGTCTGATGCTGGAACACGTCGCGGGGGCTGAAATGAATCCCCGCCTGGCGCGCACGGCTGACCACCTGGATCGACAGGATCGAGTCACCGCCCAGTTCGAAGAAGTTGTCGTGCAGGCCGACCTGTTGCACGTTGAGCACCGCGCACCAGATGGCCGCCAGGGTTAATTGCAGTTCGTTGCCCGGCGCCACGAATGGCTGACGATTGGCGTCCGGGTCCGGCTGCGGCAAGGCGCGGCGGTCGAGTTTGCCGTTGGCGGTCAACGGCATGCTGTCCAGCACCATCAGGTGAGCAGGCACCATGTAGTCGGGCAGTTGCGCTTTCAGATGCGTCTTGAGCGCCTCGCGCAAGACCCCGGGATCCGTTTCATCACTGACCAGATACGCCACCAATTGCTTGCCGCTGGGGGCATCCAGCGCCAGCACCACGGCTTCGCGCACCGCCTCGTGCTCCAGCAGACGGGTTTCGATTTCACCCAACTCGATACGAAAGCCGCGAATCTTCACCTGCTGGTCGATCCGGCCCAGGTATTCCACCAGGCCATCGGCACGCTGGCGCACCAGGTCGCCGGTGCGGTAGAGCCGCCCGCCGCTGGCAAACGGATCAGCCACAAAGCGCTCCGCCGTCAGCCCCGCACGCTGGTGGTATCCCTGGGCCAGACCGGCGCCGCCGACGTACAGCTCACCGCTGGCGCCTGGTGGCACCAACGCCAGGTCGGCGTCGAGAATATAAGCGACACGTGCGCCGACGATGCTGCCAATCGGCACGCTGCCAGCGCCCTCTTCCAACTGATCCGGAGCCAGGCTGGCCAGCGGCATGACCACCGTTTCGGTCGGGCCGTAGGCGTTGAAAAACACTGCCGGCTGGAACGCCTCGCGAATGCGCTGCAGATGCTCGCCAGTCAAGGCTTCGCCCCCGGTGATGCACATGCGCACCGGCAAGGTCTGCTGGCGGGTGGCGAGCCATTGTGCCAACTGGCTGCCGTAACTGGGGGTGAAACCGAGAATAGTGATGCGATGCTGGCGAATCAGCCCGCACATTTCTTCCGCATCCCATTGGCCCTGGGCCCGCAATACCACCTGCGCACCGGCGAGCAGCGGTACCAGCAGACGTTCGGTGGCCGCGTCGAAATTGATTGAATAGAAGTGCAGCTCGCAATCGTCGGGGCGCATGCCGAAACGTCGGATCACCGCTTGGCAATGCATGGCGATTTCGCCGTGGGCCACCACCACGCCCTTGGGCTTGCCGGTGGAGCCGGAGGTGTAGATCAAGTACGCCTGACGCTGCGCATCGCTGATAAACGGCGGTTCGCTGGCCGGATAATCCGCCAGCGCCGGCCCGTCCTCTTCCAGGCACCAACGGCTCACGTCAAGCGGCAAGTCACCCAAGGCGTCGAACATTGCCCGGTCACTGAGCAACAGGCGGATGCCGCTGTCCTCGATCATGTAGCGCAGACGCTCCAGCGGGTATTCCGGGTCCAACGGCACATAGGCGCCACCCGCCTTGAGAATCGCCAGCAGACCAATGACCATTTCCAACGAGCGGGGCAATGCCAGGCCGACACGCACCTGCGGTCCAACCCCACATTCGCGCAGTTTCCAGGCCAGGCGGTTGACGCGGCCGTTCAGCTCGCCATAGCTCAGGGTCTGATCGCCGAAGGTCAGCGCCGGCGCATCGGCACGGGCCAGGACCTGTGCGTTGAATAGCTGATGAATGCACTGGTCGAGACGCTGCTCGCCCGCCTCGGCCCGGAGACTGTCTTGCAGTGCTCGTTGTTCACCCGCCTCCAGCAGCGGCAGTTCGCTCAAGCGTTGCTGTGGATCGGCGATCAGTGCTTGCAGCAGGTTGCGCCAATGGCGTGCCATGCGCGCAATGCGCGGTTCGTCGAACAGATCGGTGCTGTACGTCAGGCAGCAACCCAGCCGATGATCAAGGTCGGTGACTTCCAGATTGAGGTCGAACTTGGTCGCGCGGGCGTCATTGGCCAGATACTCGACGCTCATGCCGGCAAGCTGACGGCGTTGCTGGAATTCCCAGCGCTGCACGTTGCACATCACCTGGAACAGCGGGTTGTAAGCGGCGCTACGCGGCGGTTGCAGAGCTTCCACCAAATGATCGAACGGCAAGTCCTGGTGCGACTGGCCTTCGATCACGGTGTGACGGACCTGCTCGAACAATTCACCGACACGCATCTGACCGTCAAGCCGGCAACGCAGGACCTGGGTGTTGAGAAACGCACCGATCAACCCTTCACTTTCCGGGCGAATACGGTTGGCCACCGGCGCACCAATGCGCAGGTCGGTCTGGCCGCTGTAGCGGTAGAGCAACACCGCCAGGGTCGCGGTCATGGTCATGAACAACGTCAGGCCGCGCTCGGCATTGAACGCACGTACGCGAGCAGCGAGTTCATCACTCAGGTCAAAGCGGTACAACCCGCCCTGATGGCTTTGCACTGCCGGGCGCGGACGGTCACTTGGCAACTCGAGCAAAGGATGTTCGCTGCCCAGTTGCGCGAGCCAGTAATCCAGCTGGCGTTGACGCTCGCCGGACTCCAGCCACTGGCGCTGCCACACGCTGTAATCCAGATACTGTACCGGCAACGGCGCCAGGGGCGAGTCGCGCTCGTCGATAAAGGCTTCGTACAACGCGCTGAGTTCACGGGCAAAGATGTCCATGGCCCAACCTTCGGTGACGATGTGGTGCAGGGTCAGCACCAGGTAATGTTCCTGCTCGCCAGCCTTGACCAGGCACGCACGCAGCAATGGGCCGGTTTCCAGGTTGAACGGGGTGTGAGCTTCGCGGTCGGCCAACTGCTGCAAGCGTTGTTGCCGAGCGGCTTCATCCAGGGCGGAAAAATCCTCCCAGTCCATGCGTACGCCGGATTGCGCGGCGACCTGCTGCCGCGCCACGCCATTGACGCTCGGGAACGTGGTACGCAGGGTTTCATGGCGCATGATCAAGGCTTGCAATGCCGCCTCAAAGCGCCCGATATCCAGGACACCGCGCAGTCGCGCCATACCGCCGACGTTATAGGCCGGGCTGTCCGGTTCCATCTGCCAGAGGAACCACATGCGCTGCTGCGAATAGGACAGCGGCACCGGCTGGCTGCGGTCGACCGTGCCAATCAGGCTTTGCTGGTTACGTTGCCCGCCAGCCTGAATCAGCCGCACCTGCTCAGCAAAATCAGCCAGTTCGCTGGCCTCAAACAAGGTGCGCAACGGCAGCTCGACGTCACAGGCCTGACGCGTGCGCGAGATAATCTGCGTGGCCAGCAGCGAGTGACCGCCCAGCGCGAAAAAATCGTCACGCAGGCCAATGCGCGCAAGCCCCAGCACCTCGCGCCAGATCCCGGCAATCTGCTGTTGCAGGGCAGTTTGCGGCTCGACATGTTCACGCACCTGCCACACCGGCTCCGGCAAGGCATGGCGATCCAGCTTGCCGCTGGGACTCAGGGGCATCACGTCCAGGCGTATCAACTGCGCTGGGACCATGTACTCCGGCACCTCGGCGGCCAGGGTGTCTTTTATGCTCTGTTCGTCCAACTCGCCACAGGCGCTGTAATACCCGATCAACTGCGCACCGACGGCGGTTTCGCGCACCAGCACCACGGCTTGGGCGATACCCGCCTGGGCCAGCAAGCGCGCTTCGATTTCCGCTGGTTCAACCCGAAAACCGCGCACCTTGACCTGCTGATCCAGGCGCCCCAGATACTCCAGTACACCGTCAGCTCCCCAGCGCACGCGGTCGCCCGTGCGGTACAGACGTGTCCCCGCCGCGCCCGACGGGTCAGCGACAAAACGCTCGGCGGTCAGCGCGGCACGCCCCAGATAGCCCCGCGCCAACCCGGTCCCGCCGATGCACAGTTCACCGGGCACGCCGCTGGGCAGCGGATTGAGCTGCTCGTCCAGCACCCGGCAAATCACGTTGCCCAGCGGCCGGCCAATCGGCGAGCGTTCGCCGTCTTCGTGGCGGCATTGCCAATGGGTGACGTTGATCGCGGTTTCGGTCGGGCCATAACGGTTATGCAACTGTACCGCCGGCAGCCGCGCCAACACACGATTGCGCAACTCGGCGGGCAAGGCTTCACCGCCCGAAAACAGGCGACGCAGGCTGGTGCATTCGACAACCAGCGGTTCATCGATAAACAGCTGCAGCAGCGGCGGCACAAAGTGCAGCGTGGTCACCGCGTGTTCCTGCACCAGACGTGCAATGCGATGCGGATCGCGATGCTCGCCCAGGCCAGCCAGGACCAGGCGACAACCGGTGATCAGCGGCCAGAAACACTCCCACACCGACACGTCGAAACTGATCGGGGCCTTTTGCAGCAGCACATCGGTTTCATCCAGTTGATAGGTGGCCTGCATCCACTGCAAACGTTCCGCCAATGCCGCATGGGTATTGCCCACGCCCTTGGGTTGGCCGGTGGAGCCAGAGGTGTAGATCACGTAGGCGAGGTTGTCGCCATTGAGGTGCAGGCCCGGCGCTTGAGTGGGCCAGTTATCGAGCTTGAGGCTGTCCATGGCAATCACGCAGACGCCTTCGGCAACCGGCAGTTGCTCCAGCAACGAAGATTGCGTCAACAGCAGGTGTACGCCGCTGTCCTTGAGCATGTACGCCAGGCGTTCGCGCGGGTAATCCGGGTCCAGCGGCACGTAGGCACCACCCGCCTTGAGGATCGCCAACAAACCGATCAACAGTTGCGGTGAACGCTCGGCGGCGATGGCGACGCACACATCGGGGCCGACGCCCTTGTCCCGCAGATAATGGGCGAGGCGGTTGGCCTGGCTGTGCAGTTGCGCATAGGTCAAGCTGCCGTCCTGCCAGACCAGCGCGGTGCGCTCGCAGGTCTGCCGGTTGAGCTGCTCCGGCAACCAGGCTTGCGCGGGCTGGCAGGCTGCTTGAGCCCATTGGCGTTGCTGGGCCTGCTCATCGGCAGTCAGTAGGTTCAAGTCACCAATGGCCTGTTGCGGTTGTGCGCAGATAGCCTGCAGCAGGTTAACCAAGTGCTGGGCCAGACGCTCGATCGAGGCGGCGTCGAACAGTTCATCGGCGTAGTCGAAGGACAGGCTCAAGCGCCCGTTGCGATCTTCTTCGCTGTGCAGCTGCAGGTCGAACTTGGCTTCACGGCTGTGCCACGGCAGCTCGTCCGCGAGCAAACCGGGCAAGCGGCGCAAGGCGCCGAGGTCACGCTGCTGGTGGTTGAACATGACCTGGAACAAGCCGTGCTCACGGGCGCTCGGCAAGGCTTCCAGCAGTTGCTCAAACGGCAGATCCTGATGCGCTTGCGCATCCAGCGCGGCCTGGCGGGTCGCCGCCAGCAATTGACTGAACGGCAGGCGCGCGTCCAGTTCAGCGCGCAGCACCAGCGTATTGATAAAGAAGCCGACCAGGCCCTGGATTTCATGGCGTGGTCGGTTGGCGTTGGGCACGCCGACACGGATGTCGCGCTGGCCGCTGTAGCGATGCAGCAAGCTTTGGAACGCCGCCAGCAACAGCATGAACGGCGTGCTTTCATGGGCCTGGGCGGTCTGGCGAATGGCTTCTCCCAAGCTCGCATCCAGGCGCACGCTGTAACGCGACGCACTGCGCCGTTGCTGGGCCGAACGTGGATGATCGGTGGCCAGACTCAACGCCGGATGCTCGTCACCCAACTGCTGCTTCCAGTAGGCCAACTGGCGCTGGCCTTCGCCTTCGGCCAACCATTGGCGCTGCCAACTGGCGTAGTCGGCGTACTGCATGGCCAGCGCCGGCAATTCAACGCCCTGACCCGTGGCAGCCGCAGCGTAAAGGCGCGAGAACTCGTCGATCAGCACATTCAGCGACCAACCGTCGGCGATGATGTGGTGCATCGTCACCAGCAGTTGGTGCTCATCCTCGTGCAGGCGCAGCAAGGTGACCCTGAACAGCGGCCCTTTTTCCAGATCGAAGCAGGTACGGGCCTGGTCTTCGCGCAGTTGTCGGGCACGGGTTTCGCGCTCGCTCACAGGCAAGTCGCGGAGGTCGATGACTTGCAGATCAACCTTGCGCTGCGCGTCCACGCGCTGGAAAGCCTGGCCATCACGTTCATAGAAACGCGTGCGCAGGGCTTCATGACGCTGGAGCAACTGCTGGAAGCTGCTACGCACAGCCTCTTCATCAAGCTCGCCGCGCAGGCGCAACGCGCCGGGAATGGTGTAGGCGCTGCTCTGTGGGTCGAGTTGCCAGGTAATCCACAGGCGGTTTTGGGCCAGGGACTGCGGCAGATCCTCCTGGCGCGAGAGCGTCTGGATCGAGCCCTGGACCACGCCGCCGGCCTCCTGCAATTGCCCGACGCCGGCGGCAAACGCCGCGAGTGTCGGGGCCTCGAACAACAGGCGCAGGTTGAGTTCCAGGCCCAGGGTTTCGCGCAAGCGGGCGACCACTTGGGTGGCGCTGATGGAGTTGCCCCCCAGCAGGAAGAAGTGATCGTCAGCGGCCACGCTCGCCACCTGCAACTGTTCGCACCAGATCGCGGCGATCCGGCTTTGCAGTTCGCCCACCAGCGCAGCGGCGTCAGCCTGCACGTTCAACTCAGGGAACTGTGCGTAGCTGTCGAGGCTGCCATCGGCCAAGCGCTTGCGGCAAGCCGAACGCTGGACCTTGCCACTGGAGGTTTTCGGCAACGCGCCGGGGTTGAGCAACACCACCACGCTCGGCGCTTCTTGATAGGCCTCGGCCACGGCTTGGCGGATGGCTTTGACCAGGGCTTCGGGCGGCAGGATTTTCTGTACGCTGCGGCTGATTTCCGCCGCAATGCCGATGCCTTCCAGGCCTTGGTCGTCAACCGCGAACGCCGCGACCCGGCCCTTGCGCACCGCCTCGACTTGACGCTCGATGGTTTGTTCGATGTCCTGTGGATAGAGGTTGTGGCCCCGTACGATCAGCAGGTCTTTCAAGCGCCCGGTGATAAACACTTCAGCCTGGCGGATAAACCCCAGGTCACCGGTGCGCAGCCAAGTGCGGCCTTGATGCTGGACGAACGTGGTGGCGCTCGCTTCGGGATTGCGCCAGTAACCCTGGGCGATACTCGGACCGCTGGCCCAGATCTCACCGACGGTGCTGTCCGCCAATTCGCTGAGTGTCTGGGGATCGGCAATCAGCACCGCGTGCTCGGGCTGGCTGGTGCCGCAACTCATGATCGCGCTGCCCTGCCCTGGCTCGGCACGGTTGGCGGCCAAGGCTTGATCATCCAGGCGCAAGGCCGGGATGCCTTGGCCGCGCTGCCCTCCGGCCACAAACAAGGTCGCTTCGGCCAAGCCATAGGAGGCGAAGAAACTCTCGGCGGTGAAACCGCAGGTGGCAAACTTCTCGGCGAAGCGTTCCAGGGTGTCCAGACGAATCGGTTCAGAGCCGGAATAAGCCACGCGCCAATGGCTCAAGTCCAGGCGCTCCAAGGCCGCGTCACTGATCCGCTCGCTGCACAGACGGTAAGCGAAATCCGGGCCGCCACTGATGGTGCCGCCGTATTGGCTGATCGCTTCCAGCCAGCGCAATGGCCGGGCGAGGAAATATGCCGGCGACATCAACACACAAGGCACACCACTGAAAATCGGCTGCAACAAGCCGCCGATCAACCCCATGTCGTGGTACAGCGGCAGCCAGCTGACGATCACGTCATCGGGGTTCAGGTCGATGCCAAAACCGCGTCGGATCAGCAGTTCGTTGGCCACCAGATTGCCGTGGCTGACTTGCACACCTTTGGGCAAGGCGGTGGAACCGGAGGTGTATTGCAGGAAGGCAATATCATCGTCCTGCAGGTGCGGGGCGAGCCAACTTTCAGCAATCGCGCTATTCAGATCGTCGACACACAGCAACGGCGGCGCTTCATCGATCTGTGCCAGCGCGTCACGCGAGCTGGTACTGGTCAGCAACAGCCGCGGCTCGGCATCGGCGATGATCGACAGCAACCGCTCCTGATGATGGCGCCGGCTGGACTCCGGCGGATAGGCCGGCACCGCGATCACGCCCGCATACAGGCAGCCGAAAAATGCCGCAACGTAATCCGCACCGCTGGGGAACAACAGCACGGCGCGCTCGCCCGGCTCAGCCGAAGCCTGCAAGGCGGCAGCGATGGTACGGGCGCGCAGGTCCAGCTCGCGATAGCTGAGCACGACGCTTTGCTCGACAGATTCGGCCAGAAAGCGCAGCGCCACTTGATCCGGGGTCTGCGCGGCACGCTGTTGCAGCGACTGGACCAGCGTGCGGGGAAGTTCGAAGGCGTCCATCATGAAGGGTTCCTGCCTGAAATCGGCTTACGGGGAAATCGGGGATAGAAGGCGAAGGCGCGCAGGCGACGAACTGATCAGCCGGTCGCCCGCGGTTGCGGCAAGCCTCGCTCGCGCAAGGCGTGGACCGGCGCGAATGCCAGCAAACCAACCAGGCTGTGGCCGAACAAGGCATGTGGGGCGTGCAGCTCGGCGCTGATTTCGCGATAGAAACCCATGTCGCCCTCCTCCGGGTGCAAATCCTTGGCCGGCAGCTAGCCCGGCCTGTCACCCATGGAAACGGATGGCATCGGCAAATAATTAGTGCCCGAGAGGAGCCGGGGAATAAAGAGACCTGTCTCACAGTTCGCATTCAGATATAAGATTAGTTCGCCTTCTCATTTGACAATAATTATCATTAAGAATAATTTGTTGCCCGATGTGTAGGAGGTCGCAGCACGGATGCCCTCCACTAACCTTATTTGCAGCAAGGTGCTTTCCATGACGGAACAAGTCTCCACAAGCAGGTGCGACTCGCCACTTCTCCAGGCTTTCGTTGATAACCGGTTGATCCTGGTCAAGATCGCGGCACGCATTACCGGCTGCCGCTCACGCGCCGAAGACGTGGTGCAAGACGCCTACTTCAGGCTGCAATCAGCACCGCAGATCACCTCCTCGTTCAAGGCTCAACTCAGTTATCTGTTCCAGATCGTGCGTAACCTGGCCATCGACCACTACCGCAAGCAGGCGCTCGAGCTGAAGTACTCCGGGACCGAGGAGGAAGGTTTGAATGTAGTCATTCACGGCGCATCGCCTGAAACCTCGCATATCAACTTTTCCACCCTGGAAAACATCGCCGACGCGCTGACCGAGCTGCCCCAACGAACCCGCTATGCGTTTGAGATGTACCGTTTGCACGGTGTACCGCAGAAGGACATCGCCAAGGAACTGGGGGTTTCGCCGACCCTGGTGAACTTCATGATTCGCGATGCGCTGGTGCACTGCCGCAAGGTTTCCGGGACGCACAGCGATACCTTTGCGCGGCGCGTCTGAGCATGCGTGCAGTAGCGCAGAGCTGCTGAGGGTGGGCTTGGGTCGGGGTATGTATCGGTATTTTGAGTAAGGACGGCTATTGAATCCGCGCCGGCAGCCAGCGCTTCAAAGGCCTTGATACCGATCCGTGAGTATCTGTCGGCAAAGTGAGCCGAGGTTAAAGATGCGGGGTGGCAGTTAGATCATTGGCAGGTTTGGAAACCGCCCCTCACCCTGACCCTCTCCCGGAGGGAGAGGGGACTGATCGGGGGATATCGGCGGTTTACGGCGACCTGACAGATCGGCGTTGAATCCAAAATCAAAACGGTTGCTCAGGTCGCCCATTTTCTCAGCACACTTCAGTCGGTCCCCTCTCCCCTTTGGGGAGAGGGTTAGGGTGAGGGGCGGTTTCCAAACCTGCCAATTATCTTACAGCCAACGCCGCCTTTTTTAAGCTCGACAGCTCCCACAATGGTTTCACCCGCTGACAGATCTTCAGCTCTCGACAGCTCGGTATCGGCCACATGCGACTGGTTTTTCAAAAACCCTGAAAAGACTGGCGCTTACAGGCCCCCTCACACCAACCCGCACCGATCAAAAAAACGTTCGCGTCCAAGGATCATCAGCGCCGCACGCTTGTGGGGGAAATCGAACTCTTTCTCGCAGTGAAAACACTGATTCTGCATGTAGCGGATCATTTTGGCGTTGTCGGCACGCGGCTCGGCCACCACGCGCTGGGTGCGCGGGTCGTCGAGAAACAGATAGTGCGCCAGCGCCGCCAACCAACTGGCGACCTTGTGCGGTCCCCGGTGATGTTCCTCTCCAACCAGCATATGAATACCTCGGTCATAATCCGCCACGTCATAGAACGGTGCGATCCGATCTTCCTTGGCCCAATAGGCCTCGAAATAGGCAAACGGTTCATCATCGAAACAACCGATCAGGGTCAGGCAATGCGGGTCGGCGTCGAGCCGGTCCAGGTATTCACGGTGCTGTTCCAGACTGCCGCTTTCCTGCCAGAAATTCGCCACGCGGGCGCTGTTTTGCCAACGATTGAAACGGGCCAGATCAACCTCCACCTCAAGCGTGCGCAATGACACCCAGGCGCCCAGGCGCACGTCAAAACGGCGATAGACTTCGCCGCGCGGCTTGGGCGCGCGAGCGGGATGACGTTTGCCGGCGCTGATGATCATCTGTTGCGGGTAGCCGCTGCCGAAAGGTTGGCCCAACCAGGGCTGCGGCAATTGCCAGAACAGCGTGCGCTCGCTGCGGAACTGGCCAGCAACGTCAGTCGCGACCAGCAAGCCGCTGCGCAGTGCATCGTCAGGCGCGTGCTCGAGATGCCAGGTCAGTTGCTGGCACTCGGGCTGCCGCGCGAACAGCCAATAACAGGCTGCCCACACGGCACGCGCAGCCGGCACTTCACCCGGCGTGAGCAAGTGCAGCTGCAGCGTATCGCCGCGCTCCAGGTGCAGGCGTAACAGCGGCTGACCCGCAAGGGTCAGGGTCAGGCGGCTGTCGCTTTCATCGGCATTCAGGGCGGGCCCTGTCGGCAGCGGCAGGACGGACAAAGCGTTGGGATTGGGCATGCAGAGGGCTCACAGGAATCGTCGACAGTTAGACGAAGTGACGTGAGCCAACGGGAAAAATTTAAGCCGAGCTTGCCTCGCTCATGGCACGGTAGGCACAGGCCTGACGTCAATCCGGTAAGGTTCGAAGATCTTCAGCAACTCGCCACTGTCGCGCAGTTCCGAGAGCAAACCGGCAAATGCCGCACCGCTGATGGGGGCCTTGGGACGGATCAGGGCGTAGTGGCGATAGACCTGATCAATCCGCTCCGAGACCAGAAGTTTCCCGGCGATATCAAGGTTGTACACCATGAAATCGCTGAGGTAAGAGCGCGTCACTAACGCGATATCAGCGCGGCCACGGGCGACCATCAGCAAGTTACTGTCATGGGAATAGGTCAACGTGGCATTGAACTGACGCGCCATGTTCTTGGGATCGGGGTTGAAGTCGGCAAAGGCGTAGTGATAACCGCTGAACACCGCCAGGCGCTTGCCGGAAAGATCGGCGAAATACGACTGGTCACGACCGGGCGCACGCAGGGCGACAAACACTTCCGCGTCTTCCAGGCCCATATCGACCGCTGTATGAGGAATATCCTGCCAACCCCACTGCGGGTTTTCAAAGATCGCCATGTCGACCCGGCCCTGCTGGAAATCACGGAAACGCCGGGGAATCGAGGTCGGCACCAGCACAAACCGGTAGGCGGTTTGCCTGCGGTTCAATACCTCCACCAACTGCGGCAGTAAGCCAGTGTCTGCGCCCTGCTCCGGACGCACGGTATAAGGCGGAAAATGCGCGGCACCAATCCTCACCAATTGCGCCGCCGAAACCGGCAGTTGCCAGAGCATGCCCATCGCCAACAATGAAAGTCCCGCAGCCAGCCGCAATGGCGAAAACATCAAGGCACACACCGTTCAAAACTGTAATGTCGCTAAGCTAGGCGTTTTCGTCTGGCGAGACAACTTTATCCCTGACAATTAATCGCTTGCGCGGGGCCTCTAGTCGGACTTCAGGACCAGTAACAGTGCCTCGTCAGCCAGTTGCTCCAGGGTCATGCTGCCTTGGGCGCGGAACCACGTGGTGGTCCAGGACAAGGCGCCGGTGAGAAAACGCCGGGTGATAAACACATCGCCCTTGATGTACCCGGCCTGCCGGGCTTCACCGAGAACCTGCAACCAGATGTCTTCATAGACATCCCGCAGCGCCAGCACCTGGGCCTGGCCTTCGGCCGACAGCGAACGCCATTCGTAGACCAGCACCGCCATCGCTTCGCCGCTGCCGCCCATGATCGACTGCAATTCGCAGCGAATCAGCGCCAGCACGCGCTCACGCACGTTGCCGGCCTCTGCGAGGGCGGCGCGCATCAGCGCGGTGTTGTAAAGGATGGTTTCCTCCATCACCGCCCGCAGGATTTCGTCCTTGCTCTTGAAGTGGTGAAAAATACTCCCGGACTGAATTCCCACCGCACTGGCCAGATCGCGCACCGTGGTGCGCTCAAAACCTTTGTTGCGAAACAGGTGAGCCGCGGTTTGCAGCAACTTGCCCCGGGCACTCTCGGGGTCGGTCAGTTGCCCACCGTCCACCATGCCGCGCATTACCAGCAGGGCTTTTTGCTCATCCATGCTGCTCTCCTCAACTACTTTGATTGCGTCATGGCCGGCAATTTAGGCCGTGACAGCCACCCAAGCAAGCGCTTGGGTAAAAGTTATCGACATCGTTTACAAACCAAGCGCTTGCTTGGTAGTCTCCATCCAGCGATTTCAGAGAAGGACTTCTCATGCACAAGACCGTTCGTATCGGCTGCGCCAGTGCATTCTGGGGCGACACCTGTACCGCCGCCGCGCAGTTGGTGCAGGGCGGCGCGCTGGACTATCTGGTGTTCGATTACCTGGCGGAAGTCACGATGTCGATTCTCGCTGGAGCACGAATGAAGGATCCCCAGGCCGGCTACGCCACGGACTTCATCGACGTCCTCGCCCCGCTGCTGGCCGACATCCAGCGCCAGGGCATTCGCGTGATCAGCAACGCCGGGGGCATCCACCCGCAAGCCTGCGCCGCCGCGCTACAAGCCGCCTGCGACCAGGCGCAGATCCCGCTGAAAATCGCCGTATTGCTGGGCGACGACCTGCAACCGCAACACAAACAGCTACAAGGCGTTACCGATATGTTCAGCGGCGCGCCTCTGCCGCCGATGTGCGTTTCCATCAATGCCTACCTGGGCGCGCCGGGCATCGTCCAGGCCCTGCAACTGGGTGCCGACATCGTGATCACCGGCCGCGTGGTCGACAGCGCCGTGGTCAGCGCCGCCCTGGTGCATGAATTCAATTGGTCATGGCAAGACTATGACCGGTTGGCCCAGGCCGCGTTGGCCGGCCATATCATCGAATGTGGCGCCCAGTGCACCGGCGGCAATTTCACTGATTGGCGCGACGTGCCGGATTACGAACACATCGGTTTTCCGATTGTCGAGGTGAGCGCCGACGGGCACTTCAGCGTTACCAAAGTCGACGGCAGCGGCGGGCTGATCAGCGAGCTGAGCGTCGCCGAACAACTGCTGTATGAAATCGGCGACCCCCGCGCTTATCTGCTACCGGATGTGATCTGCGACTTCAGTCAGGTCCAACTGCAACAACAGGGCGAACACCAGGTGCGCCTGCACGGCGCGAAAGGCTTGCCGCCCACCGACCAATACAAGGTCAGCGCCACCTACCCCGACGGTTTTCGCTGCACCGCCAGTTGCCTGCTGGCCGGCATCGACGCGGTAGCCAAGGCCGAGCGGGTCAGCCAGGCGATCATCAACAAGACGTCGGCACTGTTCAGCCAGCGCGGCTGGGCACCCTACTCCGAGGTCAATATTGAACTGCTGGGCAGCGAAGCCACTTACGGCGCCCACGGCCGACGCCAGGATTGCCGCGAAGTGGTGCTCAAGCTGGCGGTGCGTCATCCGACTAGACAAGCGCTGCTGCTGTTCGCCCGGGAGATCGCCCAGGCGGCCACCGGCATGGCGCCTGGCCTGACCGGGATTGTCGGGGGCCGACCGACCGTGTATCCGCTGATCCGCTTGTTCTCGTTCCTGATCGACAAGTCCGCGTGCGAATTGAGCGTCGACTTTCAAGGCGCGCGTCACCCGTGTGCGCTGCCTGGGGTGGCGCCCCTGCAGACCCCGCACGCGCCGATTGCCCCAGCCAGACCCGAAGGTCGCGCCGACGCCAGCGTGGCGCTGGTGAAACTGGCCGTGGCCCGCTCCGGTGACAAGGGCAACCACAGCAACATCGGGGTGATCGCGCGTCGTCCGGAATACTTGCCGTGGATTGCCGAGGCGTTGACGCCAGAAGTTATCGTCGACTGGATGAGTCACGTTCTCGACCCGGTTCACGGTCGCGTGGAACGTTGGTATCTACCCGGCAGCCACAGCCTGAATTTTCTCCTGGAAAACGCTCTGGGCGGTGGCGGGATCGCCAGCTTGCGCATTGACCCTCAAGGCAAGGCGTTCGCCCAGCAACTGCTGGAAATTCCCGTCGCCGTACCGCAGCACCTCGCTGATCAACTTAATTAAAGGACGCACGCCGTGGCCTTCGACTCGATCTTCAAAGCCGACCTGTTCCACGAGCAGACGGTGATTGTCACCGGTGGCGGCAGCGGTATCGGCCGCTGCACCGCCCATGAACTGGCGGCGCTCGGCGCCCATGTGGTGCTGGTCGGACGCAAGCTTGAAAAGCTGCAAGGCGTCGCGCGGGAAATTACCGAGGATGGCGGTCGTGCCACTTGCCAGGCTTGCGACATTCGCGATGAAGACGCGGTGAAAGCCCTGGTCAGCCAGATCATTGAAACGCACGGCCCGATCCATGGACTGGTGAACAATGCGGGCGGCCAATACCCCTCGCCTCTCGCGTCGATCAATCAAAAAGGCTTCGAAACGGTACTGCGCACCAATCTGGTCGGCGGGTTCCTGATGGCACGGGAAGTGTTCAACCAATCGATGAGTAAACACGGCGGCGCCATCGTCAATATGCTCGCGGACATGTGGGGCGGCATGCCCGGCATGGGTCACTCGGGCGCGGCGCGCTCAGGCATGGACAACTTCACCAAGACTGCCGCATTCGAGTGGGGTTACGCCGGGGTGCGGGTCAACGCGGTGGCGCCGGGCTGGATTGCCTCAAGCGGCATGGACACCTACGAAGGCGCGTTCAAGGCGGTGATCCCGACCCTGCGCGAACACGTACCGCTCAAGCGCATCGGCACCGAATCGGAAGTCAGCGCGGCGATTGTGTTTCTGCTCAGCCCCGCCGCCGCGTTCATCAGCGGCAGCACGTTGCGCATCGACGGCGCCGCCAGCCTCGGTAGCCGCGCCTGGCCGTTGCACAAGGCCCAATCTGCGAACGCTTCCTTCAACGGCTTTCACCGGGCGTACCTGCCGGATGTGCTCAAGGGGGAATAAGCCATGCCGGTCATCGACTCACAGCTCGACGCCCACAGTGCGCAATTCGCCCGCAACCGTGAAGCGATGCTCACCGTCATTCAGCAACTGCGCCAATTGGAACAGAACCTGTTGAACAAGGCCGCCGAGGCCAAGGCCAAGTTCGAGAAACGCGGGCAATTGCTGCCACGTGAACGCCTCAACCTGTTGCTTGACCCCGGCGCGCCCTTTCTCGAACTGGCAAGCCTGGCCGGCTACAAACTGCACGACGACAAGGACGGCAGCACAGCGGGTGGCGGGCTGATCGCCGGGATTGGTTATGTCAGCGGCGTGCGCGTACTGGTGGTGGCCAACAACAGCGCGATCAAGGGCGGGACGATCTCACCTTCGGGTCTGAAAAAATCCCTGCGCCTGCAACAGATCGCCATGGAAAACAAACTGCCGGTAGTGACGCTGGCGGAAAGCGGCGGCGCCAACCTTAATTATGCGGCGGATATTTTCGTCGAAGGCGCGCGCAGTTTTGCCAATCAGGCGCGCATGTCGGCCATGGGCCTGCCGCAAATCACTGTCGTGCATGGTTCGGCCACGGCCGGTGGCGCCTATCAGCCAGGACTGTCGGATTACGTGGTGGTGGTGCGCGGCAAGGCCAAGCTGTTTCTCGCCGGCCCTCCGCTGCTCAAGGCCGCCACCGGCGAGGTGGCGACGGATGAAGAACTGGGCGGCGCCGAGATGCACGCGCACGTCGCGGGTACCGCCGAATACCTGGCGGAAAATGACGCCGACGGTGTGCGCATCGTGCGCGAGATTGTCAGCCTGTTGCCGTGGAATGACGCGTTGCCGCTCAACCCGGCGCGCACTTATGCCGAGCCGCTGTACCCGATTGAAGAACTGCTGGGACTGATCCCCGAGGATCCGAAACACCCTTACGACGTACGGGAAATCATCGCCCGCGTGGCGGACGCATCCAACTTTCTGGAATTCAAAAGCGAGTTCGATGCCCATACGGTCTGCGGTCACCTGCACATCCAGGGCCGCGCCTGCGGTTTTATCGGCAACAACGGCCCGATCACACCCAAAGGTGCAAGTAAGGCGGCGCAGTTTATCCAGCTGTGCGACCAGAGCCAGACACCCTTGCTGTTTTTCCACAACACCACCGGTTTTATGGTCGGCACCGAATCGGAACAGCAAGGCGTGATCAAACACGGCGCGAAGATGATCCAGGCGGTGGCCAATGCCCGCGTGCCGAAGCTTACCGTGGTTGTCGGCGGCTCATATGGCGCCGGCAACTACGCCATGTGCGGGCGTGGCCTGGACCCGCGTTTTATCTTTGCCTGGCCCAACAGCCGCACGGCGGTAATGGGTGGTGCGCAGGCCGGCAAGGTGCTGCGGATCGTCACCGAGGCCAAGCAATTGAAGGACGGCGTGGTGCCCGATCCCAAGGTGCTCGACCTGCTGGAGCAGGTCACCGCGCAAAAGCTCGACAGCCAATCCACCGCGTTGTATGGCAGCGCCAATCTGTGGGACGACGGGCTGATTGATCCACGGGACACTCGCACGCTACTGGGTTTCTTGCTGGATATCTGCCACGAAGCGCAGGTGCGGCCATTGCAATCCAACAGCTTTGGTACCGCGCGGTTTTAACGATCAGGAGCAGAACAGAAATGATCTTTACCCAGGAACATGAAGCATTGCGTCGCACCGTCCGCACCTTCGTCGAGCGCGAGATCAACCCTCACGTCGACGCCTGGGAGAAAGCCGGGCGCTTTCCAATCCACGAGATTTTCCGCAAGGCCGGCGACCTCGGCCTGCTGGGCATTTCCAAGCCGCAGGACTTCGGCGGCATGGGCCTGGACTACAGCTACTCGATTGTCGCGGCCGAAGAATTCGGCACCATTCGGTGCGGTGGTATCCCGATGTCCATTGGCGTGCAGACCGACATGTGTACCCCGGCCCTGGCGCGCTTCGGCTCCGACCAACTGCGCGATGAGTTCCTGCGCCCCGCCATCAGCGGCGAACAGGTGGGCTGTATCGGCGTCTCGGAAACCGGCGCCGGTTCCGACGTGGCCGGCCTGAAAACCCATGCCCGTAAGGACGGCGACGACTACGTGATCAACGGCAGCAAAATGTGGATCACCAACTCGCCCAGCGCCGATTTTATCTGCCTGCTGGCGAACACCTCCGACGACAAGCCGCACATCAACAAGTCTTTGATCATGGTGCCGATGCGCACCCCGGGCGTCAGCGTCAGTCCGGCCCTGGAAAAGCTCGGCATGCACAGCTCGGAGACCGCCCAGGTGTTTTTCGATGACGTGCGGGTACCCCAGCGCAACCGGATCGGCCAAGAAGGCGCGGGCTTCATGATGCAGATGTTGCAGTTCCAGGAAGAGCGACTGTTCGGCGCCGCCAATATGCTCAAGGGCCTGGAATACTGCATCGACAGCACCATCGAGTACTGCAAGGAACGCCAGACCTTCGGCAAGGCGTTGATCGACAACCAGGTGATCCACTTTCGCCTGGCCGAATTGTCCACCGAGATCGAGTGCCTGCGGGCGCTGGTGTACCAGGCCACCGAGCAGTACATCAAAGGCCAGGACGTGACACGACTGGCCTCGATGGCCAAGCTCAAGGCCGGACGCCTGGGCCGGGAAGTCAGCGACAGTTGCCTGCAATACTGGGGCGGCATGGGGTTTATGTGGGACAACCCGGTGGCCCGCGCCTATCGCGATGTGCGGCTGGTGTCGATTGGCGGCGGAGCCGACGAAATCATGCTGGGGATCATCTGCAAACTGATGGGCACGTTGCCGGGGAAAAAGTCGTGATGTGCTGTCAAACGCTGTTGCTGGAGCCCCACAACGGCGTGCTGCACATCACCCTCAATCGTCCGCAGAGCCGCAATGCCATGAGTTTGCAAATGGTCAGCGAGTTGCGCGCCGTGCTGGCGGACGTCGCCTGCGACGATCAGGTGCGGGCGCTGGTGATCAGCGGCGCGGGCGGGCACTTCTCGGCGGGCGGCGATGTGAAGGACATGAGCGGCGCCGCCAGTCACGAGGCTTTGCGTGATTTGAACCGGGTCTTCGGGACACTGCTGCAAGAGCTCGAAGCGCTGCCGCAGGTGGTGATTGTGGTGCTGCAGGGCGCGGTGCTGGGCGGCGGCCTGGGTCTGGCGTGTGTGAGTGATATCGCGATGGCCGATCATCAAGCGCAGTTCGGTTTGCCGGAAACCAGCCTCGGTCTGCTGCCGGCGCAGATCGCACCGTTTGTGGTCAAGCGTATCGGTCTGACGCAGGCGCGCCGGCTGGCGTTGACCGCGGCGCGGTTTGATGGGGTTGAGGCAGCGCGGCTGGGGCTGGTGCATTTTGTCGAGCAGGATGCGCAGGGATTGGCACAGCGGCTGGATGAGGTGTTGGGCCAGGTTTTGCGTTGCGCGCCACGGGCGAATGCGCGAACCAAGGCGTTGCTGCTGGAAAGTCTCGGACAGCCGTTGGGGCCTGTACTGGATCAGGCGGCGCAGTGGTTTGCCGAGGCGGTAAGTGGGGAGGAAGGGATCGAAGGCACTCGGGCTTTTGTGCACAAGCGCAAGCCGCGCTGGGTTGAATGAAACCTCTACATGCCCCGTTGAAAAAGCCCGCTTTCGCGAACGCACTCTCCCCGTAGGAGCGAGCTTGCTCGCGAAGGTCGTTAACGATAACGCCGGAAAGCCGGTGCTCCGAGGAGCCTTCCGGTTCTTCGCGAGCAAGCTCGCTCCTACAGGCCGCTATCGTGAAACCGGATCTGTACACCATCAAACCAAGGGGTTCCCAATTGCCCAGTTTCCAGAAAATCCTGATCGCCAACCGCGGTGAAATCGCCTGCCGTATCCAGCGCACCGCCCAGAAACTGGGTTACCGCACCGTAGCGGTATACAGCGATGCCGACGCCAACGCCCTGCACGTACAAATAGCCGACGAAGCCGTCAATATCGGCCCGTCGCCTGTACATAGTTCCTACCTGAACATCCCGGCCATCCTTGCCGCCGCGCGCATCAGCGGTGCCGATGCCGTCCATCCCGGCTACGGTTTCCTCTCGGAAAACGCCGGGTTCGCCAGCGCCTGCACTGACGCCGGGCTGGTATTTATCGGCCCCAGCGTCGCAGCCATCGAACTGATGGGCAGCAAGCGCCGGTCAAAAATCGCCATGCTCAACGCAGGTGTCCCGTGCATCGCCGGCTATCAAGGCCGCGCGCAGGACGACGCTACGCTGCAACAGGAAGCCGATCGCATCGGCTATCCCCTGATGATCAAGGCCAGCGCCGGCGGCGGCGGACGTGGCATGCGCCTGGTACACAGTGGCGAACACTTGCTGGAACAGTTGCACACCGCCCGCTCCGAGGCCTTGAATGCCTTTGGCAGCGACGAACTGATCCTCGAACAAGCGCTGATCGAGCCGCGCCATGTTGAAGTACAACTGTTCGGCGATTCCCACGGCAACCTGATCCACCTCGGCGAGCGTGACTGTTCCGTACAACGGCGCCATCAGAAAGTCATCGAAGAAGCGCCCTGCCCGGTCATGACCGCGGCGTTGCGCCAGGCCATGGGCGACGCGGCGCTCAAGGCCGGGCGCGCCGTGAATTATGTCGGCGCCGGCACCGTGGAGTTCCTGCTGGACAAGGGTGGCCGGTTTTACTTCCTGGAAATGAACACCCGCTTGCAAGTAGAGCACCCGGTAACCGAACTGATCACCGGCCTGGACCTGGTGGACTGGCAACTGCAAATCGCCGCCGGCCTGCCCCTGCCCTTGCGCCAGGAACAGCTGGCTCTTAACGGCCACGCCATGGAAGTGCGACTCTACGCCGAAGACCCGAGCGAGGGTTTTCTGCCGCAAACCGGCGATGTGCTGCGCTGGGAACCAGGCACCGCTGTGCGGATCGATCATGGCTTGCTTGAAGGCCAGCGAATCAGTCCATTCTACGACCCGATGCTGGCCAAGATCATCGCCCATGGCGCAACCCGTGAAGAGGCGCGGCGCAAATTGCTGCGGGCGGTGGAAGACTGTGTATTGCTGGGGGTGGCGAGCAATCAGCGGTTGCTCGCGGATTTACTCAAGCATCCGCGCTTTATCGCCGCGGATTTCAGTACCGGGTTTATCGGCGCGCACTTCAGTGAAATCACCGCCCGACAGATCACCAACGAACAACTGGCGGTGGCCGCCGCATTGTTTTACCGACACAGCGCCCGGAGGCATTCCCCGACGTTGGCCGGATGGCGCAACAACGCGAGTGTACCCTGCAGCTACCGCCTGGCGGTCAAGGATGAAATCACCGAAGTGAGTGTCAACGCAGTGACTGACAATCACCTGCAAATCGCCGGTGTCGAGATTCGTGACCTCGATACCGACGGACGCTGGGCCACCCTGACCCTCAACGGCATCCGCCGTCGACTTGCCTATCACCTGCAAGACGCACAGCTCTGGTTCTTCGTTACCGGCAGCAGCCTGCAGGTGATCAACCGAACTCAAGTCGTGGCCAGCCGCCAGGCCGAAACCCAGAGTGGCACGGTAAAGGCGCCGATGGACGGCGCCATCGCCCTGGTGCAGGTGCGCGAAGGTGATCCAGTGCGTAAAGGCCAACTGCTGCTGGTGCTGGAAGCGATGAAAATGGAGCACCCGCTCAAGGCGGGCATCGACGGAGTGGTCAAGCAAATTCAAGTTTCGACGGGCGATCAAGTGCGCAATCGCCAGGTATTGCTGCTGATTGAGTAGCCCCTGAGCGGAACTACCAGACTTGGCTACGCTCTATCCCCATCAGGAAAGGAAGAGTACGGGAACCCGCGATGCCTCATTGGCTGATTATTGATCTTGAAGCCACAACGGATGAAGGCGGCTGGCCCGTGACCGAGATGGAAGTCATCGAAATCGGTGCAACCCTGGTCAATCGCCAGGGCCGCGAGCTGGACCATTTCCAGCGCTTCGTGCGCCCTCTGCGCCGTCCGTTGCTGACGCCATTCTGCCGCCAGTTGACGCACATCAGCCAGGCCCATATCGACGGCGCCGCGCCATTGGGCGAAGTCTGGTCGCTGTTCGAGCGCTGGCTCGGGCAGCATCGGTCGCGCCTCGAAGGTTGGGCCAGTTGGGGCGACTACGACCGTCAGCAATTGGAGATCGAATGGCAGCGCCACGGCCTGACCAGCGTTCTCAGTCAAACGCCGCATATGAACCTCAAGCAGCGTTTTGCCAAGGCTCGGCGCCTGGACAAGCCACTGGGGCTCAATGCTGCGCTGCAACTGGCGGGGTTGCAGTTCAACGGCCAGCAACACCGGGCACTGGAAGATGCGCGCAACACTGCGCGCCTGCTGCCGTTGATTTTGCCCGTGTAGAAGGCATACTGGCCGGCCTTTCTTGCGCCTTTTTTCGAGGATTCGCCCATGTTCAAAGTCAATGAGTACTTCGACGGCACCGTCAAGTCGATCGCTTTCGGCACAACCGAAGGTCCGGCGACCATCGGCGTCATGGCCCCGGGCGAATACGAGTTCGGTACCGCTCAGCGCGAGATCATGCACGTCGTGTCTGGCGCCCTGACCGTCAAGCTGCCAGGCAGCGACAGTTGGGAAACCTTCGCAGCCGGCAGCCAATTCAATGTGCCCGCCAACAGCAAGTTCCAGCTGAAGGTTGAGGTGGATACCGCTTACCTGTGCGAATACCGCGGCTAAGCTTTTTTGCACTCAAAAAAATGCCCGTCTCCTGTGAGACGGGCATTTTTCATTGCGCGATCACCTACTCCAGAACCGTCACCGGCATCCCGATCTCAAGGTGACCCGCCCCGTCGTTGACCAGATTCTGGCCAAACAGAATGTCACCGTCCCGTTCACGGTAAGTCTTGAGCGTGGTCAAGGGTTCGCGGTCTGCACTGCGCGCCCCGGTTTGCGGATCAAGGGTGGTCAGGATGCAACGCGAACAGGGCTTGACCACGCGAAACTCGACATCGCCGATCCGCACCCGCTTCCAGCTGTCTTCGGCAAACGCCTCACCGCCTTCGACCACCAGGTTAGGGCGAAAGCGCAGCATTTCCATGGGGCGGCCGATGCGCTGCGACACGTCGTCAAGGGAGGCCTGGCCAATGAGCAGCAAAGGGAAACCGTCGGCGAAAGCCACCTGATCATGATCCTTGCCATAACCGGCTGCCGTGGCGCGCGCGCGCTCCAGCGGGAGATGTACCAGGCGCGTGGGCTTGCCGACGAAATCACTGACCCAGGCTGCCGCAGCGTCGCCGGCGTCAGGCACCCGAAAGGTGTCGCGCCAGAGGGTGACGCCACGCAATTGAGCATCAACGCCGGGCAACGGCACATGCATTGCCGGAATGCCGCTGGCGCTCAAGGTCAAGCCCCCGTCGGCGTTCCAGAGCGCAGACAACTGGCTCATCCGCGCCACCGCGCGCTGGCTCAGGAAACGCCCGCTGGCCTCGTCAACCAACATCCAGCGTCGATCCCCATTCAGCCCGAGCTTGTCCAGGCCGATATGCGGCAAGGTTTCGCCCCTGCCAGACTTCAACGGGTACCGATACAACGCGCTAAGACGCAGCATGAGCCTGCTTTCCTGTGGGCAAAGCCGCCACCCTATACGAGCCCGTGGAGAGAATCAAAAAGATCAGGACGCCGCTTCATCCAACATAAGGCGCTGACGCACCACATCCACCAGCTTGTCTGGCTGGAATTTGGAGAGGAAGTTGTCGCAGCCCACCTTTTTCACCATCGATTCGTTGAAGCTGCCCGACAACGAGGTATGCAGCACCACATACAGGCTACGCAGGCGCGGATCGTTGCGGATCTCGGTGGTAAGGCGATAACCGTCCATTTCAGGCATTTCGGCATCGGTGAAAATCATCAGCAGCTTGTCAGTCATCACCTGGCCGCTGTCCGCCCAGCCCTTGAGCATATTCAAAGCCTTGAGACCATCACTGGCGATGTGCATCTTCACCCCCAACTGGCCCAGCGTGTCACGCAGTTGCGACAGCGCTACATTGGAGTCATCCACCAGCAGCACTTCGCGCCCACGCGCACGTTCAAGTACCGGGTCCTCCAACTTTTCCCGGGAAACCTTGGCGTTGTAAGGCACGATTTCCGCCAGGACTTTCTCCACGTCGATGATTTCCACCAACTGATCGTCGACCTTGCTGATGGCGGTCAGGTAATGCTGGCGGCCAGCACTGGTCGGCGGCGGCAGGATCGCTTCCCAGTTCATATTGACGATGCGGTCGACGCCGCCCACCAGGAACGCCTGCACCGAACGGTTGTACTCAGTGACAATAATCGTGCTGCCAGGGCCGGGCACCAATGGCCGCATGCCGATGGCCTGGGACAGATCGATAACCGGCAACGTCTGGCCACGCAAATTGACCACTCCACAGACAAAGGGATGACGTTGCGGCATCAGCGTCAGCTTGGGCAATTGCAGGACTTCTTGCACTTTAAACACGTTGATTGCGAACAACTGGCGCCCGGCCAGGCGAAACATGAGGATCTCCAGGCGATTCTCACCCACCAATTGCGTGCGTTGATCTACCGTGTCGAGAATGCCGGCCATTAAGGACTCCTGATGCGCGAAAGAATTTTACTGCTCTATTAGCAAGGTTATCGGCGGCATTTGCCGGACCTTGACTCCCCTTAAAATGCCATGCAAATACATTGATGTCACACTGACATCATGCTTTACTGAACTCACTTCTGCCTTCACCCTTAAACACACAGGCGCGACCTTGAATTCGCCACGAGGTTCCGTCTCGTAGGGGATTCCCCTAGGCGCAATCAGGCCTAACCTGATATTCGCAATATCCAATAGCCATTAATGTGACGCCATTCTCATTGCAATGAATGGAGTCAGGCTTTTGTTTGCTATCGCAAGCCCACGGCCCATAGGCCTTCCAGGCACTTACGCCTTGGCAACCATCGTTAGTTCAACTGCCCTCAGGGACACGCGTCGCGGCGCTGATCAGCTCAATATACGCACTACGAAAAAATCAGAAAAAACTACAAATTCCGGTCATATTTCAACGGTAGCTTACAGCCCTTGCCCAGGTGTGATGTCTCATCATCTGACCGTATGTTGTGGAGACTTTCCTGATGAACAGCGGTAAAGAGTGGCAAGACACACTTCCCGAATTCCTTCTGGAGGCTGAAATGCTGCTGACCAAGTCTGAAGAGTGCTTGAGTCACCTGCGCCAGTTCCGCAACGATAACGACGCCATCGAGTGCCTCAAAAGCAGCCTGCTCAAGCTGGCGGAAAAAGCCGACGCCATGACATTGGGCGCCATCGGCGCATTCTCATGGCGTCTGCTGAGTTTGATCAACAACGCCCGCAAGCCCTTGCTGCTCCACGATGAAGCCCTGAAGGCGCTACACGACTGCCTGAACCTGGTGGCTTGGCAACTGGAATTGATCGACCCCCAGACCGGCAAACTCAGCCTCGATGAAAACGAACAAACAGCATTGATTGCAACGGCAATCCAACAGATTCCACAAATAGACCTCGAGTCCCCCGCTCGACAAACGCTTTCACACACCTCCTGACTCTTTTTCAAATTTAATTCATCGATATCTGCAGATGTCGTATACGACGCTGCAGGTATCTGAAAACGACAACTAAATCACCCATCAGTACGCCTCGAGAAAAACAGAAGATGGATATGCTCGGGCAATAACGACACAACACAAGATGAAACATATAAGTTATTCAGCGAAACTCTAACGGAACGCCTATTCAGCCGCCCCTTGTTGATCCGTGAGAGCTTTCGAGAACAGCACCGGGCGACCAATGGCAATGGTTAGTGGTACCATACCGCGCTTGGGTCACCGAACTTCATGATGCAAGAAAACATGAAACGCACCTCGCGTGCCCATCGAACTCAACGCCATGTCGACCCGAATCGGATCATGCCCTGCACGTGTTTTCCAAACAGCGCCCGGCCGAACTTCGTGACCGGTCTTCTACCCGCAGCGAACATCCATTGGCTCCAACCGTTATGCATGCCAGTCTCAAGTCCCTCATTGCAAGGTCCGTGTCCCGACGCAATGCACGCTGGATGACGCTCGGTCTGTGTATCAGCGCGGCCCTGGGCAGCCTGTGGGCCTACGCACACTCCGCTCCGCTGCCAATCGCCGTGCTGATCCTCAACCTGGCGATCCTCGCCGCTATCGGCTTGCAACAGTGGCGTTCGCGCAAGGCCATCAAGTTCCAACCCCAGGAGTTGGCCGACCGGCTGCTGCAAGTCCAGGAAAACGAACGCCACCGTCTCAGTCGCGAATTGCACGACGACATCGGCCAATTACTGACCGCTGCCAAGCTGCAAAGCGACTGGCTCAAGCGCCGCTTGCCGGAAGAGCTTCGAGAACCCTGCGCCGTGCTGTGCACTACCTTGAACGAAACCCTGGCCAAGGTGCGGGACGTTTCCGCCATTCTCAATCCACGGCAACTGGCCAGCCTGGGTTTGGAGGCAAGTCTGCGGGCGCATCTGCTCAAGACGCTGGAACATACGTCAGTCCACTGGAGCCTGGAATGCCAGCAGCGGCTGAACGGCATTTCCGAAGAGACAGCCGTGGCGGCCTTTCGCATCACCCAGGAAGCAGTGACCAACATGCTGCGCCATGCGCAGGCGCGTAACCTGCTGGTACGCCTGCAACGCCAGCCCGAGGGCCTGTCGCTGTTTATCAGCGATGACGGTGAAGGGTTTTCACCCGCCGTCAATCCTGGCCGGGAAGGACAGCGAGGCATGGCCGGCATGGCCGAGCGGGTTGACCAACTGGGCGGCCAGTTATCTGTCATTAGCCAACCGGGCAAAGGAACACGGATCGAAGCGCTTTTCCCCTGGGCTCCGCGCGTCCTCGAACGGGCCAACCCCCATAAGGTTCTAGAGTGATCTGCAACTTACTGCTGGTGGATGACCACGCATTGATACGGGCCGGGGTGCGCGCACTGGTCATGGACCTTCCCGATTACGCAGTGATCGGCGAGGCCGACGACGGTGCGCAAGTACTGCAACAGTTCCGGACGCTGCAACCGGATATCGTGCTGCTGGACTTGTCGATGAAACATACCAGCGGCCTGGATGTCCTGCAGCAACTCAAGCACGCCTATCCCAAGAGCAAAGTGCTGATCCTGTCGATGCACACCGACCCGGAACTGATCATGCGCGCCCTGGAATCAGGCGCCCATGGCTACCTGCTCAAGGACACCACCGCCAACGAGCTGGAGCACGCTTTGCAAGCGCTGCGCAATAACGAGCGCTATTTGAGCCCTGCGATCGCCCACACGGTCATCAACCAGGCGCTGACCCGTAATCAAACCGAGATTATGCCGCCCGTGCATAACCACAACCTGACAGCGCGGCAGCTGGAAATCCTGCGGCTGATCGTGCGCGGCAAATCCACCCGGGAGATCGCCAACGGCCTGGGCCTGAGCATCAAGACTGTGGAAGCCCATCGCTCGCAAATCATGAAACGCTTGCAGATCTTCGACATCGCGGGCCTGGTGTTGTTTGCCGTGCGCGAGCAGATCATCAGTCTCGACGACTAGCCAGCAACGGTGAATCCACGGGCAGGTGGACGTTCAGTGCGCCGGGCAACACTTCAAACCGCAAGTCATTGCCGCTGAGTGGCTCGCCGTCGAGGTTGATATCGAGCCCTTCGGAGACCTTGATTTCAACCCAGGGCAACCGGGCGCGGACAAACAGGTTGTCCAGCCCCCAACCGTCAGTCATCAGGCTACGCAGGGTGCCGACCACTTCCTGAGGCGCGGGCAGAATGCTGATATCCAGCAAGCCATCGTCCGCCAGGGCGCCCGGACATAATTCATGCCCACCGCCGGCCTGACGTCCATTGCCGATGCCCAAGGCCAGCAGGTCGCCGCACCAATGGAAATCCGGCCCCTGCAATTCGCCATAAGCCGCGTGCAATTCGCTGAAGCGGGACAAACCGGTAAACAGATAAGCCGCCCCACCCAGCACTTTTTTCAAGTCCTCGGACGTATTCGCGGTGATCTGACTGCCAAAACCGCCGGTAGCCATATTCAGAAAAACCTGCCCGCCGACCTGTCCCAGATCGATCGCACGCGCTGGCACATCCAGTAGCGCGAGGGCCTGATCAGGCTCCAGCGGCACACCGGCGGCACGTGCAAAGTCATTGGCGGTGCCCAAGGGCATCAGCACCAGGCTGGCTTCGGTCTTGGCCTGGGCCATGGCTTCGGCCACATCGCGCAGGGTTCCGTCGCCGCCGCCGGCAATCAGCCGCGTATAACCGGCCTCCAGTGCCTCGCCCACCAAGCGTTGCGCATCGCCGCCCTCCCACGTCACCCGTACCGCAAGCTCCCAACCCTGTTCACGCTTGCCTTGCACGGCCGCCCGCACGTCCTCATTGAGGGCTTGCTTGCCGTGCAGAATCAACAATGCCTTGGGCTTGCTCATGGGGTGATGCTCCTGTCGTTCAAAGGGACCTGAGCAATGTTGACCTTCAAGAGTGGAAAAAAAGCCATTGGCGACGAATTAATTCATCAACCCAACACTTCGCTCAAAGGTATGAAGTTGACGCGGTCCCCCTCGTCCAACGTCGTGCCTTCCAGCACTTCCACCAAGCCTTCGGCCCACGCGGCACTGCGCAAGACGCCGGAGCTCTGGTTGCGGTAGATAATCGCGCGCCCGCGCTCGAGGCGTCCGCGCAAATACTCACGACGATTACCCGGTTTGGGCCAGGTAAAACCCACCGGCACTTCAAAGCTCAGTGGCTGCACCGCTTCGACGCCTTGCCGACGCAACAGATACGGCCGGGCCAGCAAGGCGAACGTCACCAGCGTGGAGGCCGGATTGCCCGGCAAGCCGATCACCGGCACGCCCTGGAAGTGACCGACTGTCAGGGGCTTGCCAGGCTTGATCGCCAGCTTCCACAACGCCAGCTCGCCCTCCTCGCGCAGCGCCACGCCGAGAAAGTCGGCCTCGCCTACCGAAACACCGCCAGTGGACAAAATCAGGTCTACCGAATCCAACGCCGCCAACCGGGTACGAGTCTGCTGCAGATCGTCGGGCAGGATGCCGGCATCGAGCACCTCACACCCGAGGCGCGCCAGCCAACTGCACAGCAGGCGTCGATTACTGTTATAGATCTGCCCCGGGCCGAGTGGCAGGCCCGGCTCGACCAATTCGTCACCGGTAGACAACACCGCCACACGGACGCGTCGCACCACCTCCAGTTGATCGCGCCCCAGGGAGGCGGCAAGACCCAGCTCGATCGGGCCGAGTCGTGTACCGGCGGGCAAGACTGCTTCGCCCACCGTGGTTTCCTGGCCCTGTGGCCGGATGTTCTGGTCGATACGCAACGCTTGGGTAAAAACCACCCGCTGATCCGCCTGGACCTCGGCGTTTTCTTGCATCTCCACGCAATCGGCGCCCAGCGGCACCGGCGCGCCGGTGAAGATCCGCGCGCACGTGCCCGGCGCCAACGGCTCAGGTGCAGCACCCGCGAAAATCCGCTGGCTCACCACCAGGGGCTCGCCCGCCCAATCGGCCAAGCGCAACGCATAACCGTCCATGGCACTGTTGGGCCAGGGCGGCAGGTCGAGCGTGGAAATCAGTGCCTGGGCCAGCACGCGGCCGTCGCATTCAGCCAGCGGCAGGCGTTCCTGCTCGCTGATCGGCGCCGCTCCGGCCATCGCCAGCAAGCGCTCAAGAGCGTCCTCCAGCGGCATCAGGGCGTCGCTCTTGCCGGGCTTATCCACGGGATTCACAGGGCGCGGCCTGCTTCAGATGCGCGACGAAATTGCACGGGCGATGACGCGCATCCAACTGCTCGGCGAGAATCCCGTCCCAACCGGTACGCACCGCATTGGTGGAGCCTGGCAGGCAGCACACCAGAGTGCCATTGGCCAACCCGGCCAACGCTCGCGACTGCACGGTGGAGGTGCCGATATCGGCCACCGAGATTTGCCGGAACAGCTCACCAAAGCCATCCACTTGCTTGTCCAACAAACAACTCACGGCTTCCGGAGTACTGTCGCGACCGGTGAAGCCGGTGCCGCCCGTGATCAACACCACCTGCACCACCTCCTCGGCGATCCAGTGGGCGACTTGCGCGCGGATTTTATAGAGGTCATCTTTGAGCAGCACCCGCTCGGCCAGACGGTGACCGGCAGCGAGCAGACGGTCTACAAAGACCTGCCCGGAGGTATCGGTTTCCAGGGTGCGGGTATCGCTGACAGTCAGCACAGCAATATTCAGAGGTACGAAAGGCGCATCAGCCTTGGCTTTCATGGCTTGGTCCGGTTGTCGAAGAAACAGCCCGATGTTATATCACAGCCCCCTATTTCACTGCCGCAGCGGAGCCGTCATGTCACTCGATTCTTCCCTCATTCCCTGCTCGATCCTGCTGCTGGCCGGCGGTCGTGGCCAGCGCATGGGCGGTCAAGACAAAGGTTTGCTTGACTGGCAAGGACAACCGCTGATTGCCTACCTGCATCGTCTGGTGCGGCCATTGACGGATGACTTGATCATCTCCTGCAACCGTAATCAGCCACAGTACGCTGCCTACGGCGATCGCCTGGTCGGCGATGACAGCCCCGACTTTCCGGGCCCGCTCGCCGGCATCCGGGCCGGGCTGGCAGCAGCTCGCCATGCACACTTGCTGGTGTTGCCCTGCGATGTGCCGCAAATCGACGCAGCGCTGTTGAACGCCATGCTCGAACAAGCCCGGCAACATCCACAGGTGCCCTTGATGCTGCGGCACGGTGACTTTTGGGAACCCTTGCTCTGCGTCATTCCGACACAGCTTCGCGCGCGCATTGAAAACGCCTGGCAGGCCGGAGAGCGCAGCCCGCGGCAGATCCTGTTGCAACTGGGCGCCCAGGCCCTGGTTTGCGCGGAAAATGATCCGCGCCTGGACAATTTCAACACACCAGAGTTGTTGCACACCCGGCCCAGCGTGTCAGAATGAGGCTTGTACAAGGAACTTTGCCCGCGTTCCATACGTCACACGTTCGGTAATCAAAACAGAATTCTCTCGGAGACAGACTCATGACCCAACGGACCATCGCCGCTTTCATGCTTGCACTGGGCCTCGCTACCCTTGCCGGTTGCGCCTCGCCAACAGTGATCACCCTGAATGACGGTCGCGAAATCCAGGCCGTCGATACCCCTCAGTTCGACGAAGACTCCGGTTTCTACGAATTCGAACAACTTGATGGCAAGCGCACCCGGATCAACAAGGATCAGGTTCGCACCGTTAAGGACCTGTAAGTCCTGATGCAGATACAACGAAGCCCGCTTTTTAGCGGGCTTCGTTGTATCTGGCGCCTGGAGCCGATCACCACTCAAGGATGATTTCACTGCTGAAGCTGCGCTCTGTCCCACTCACCGGATCCATGAAACGCACGCCTTGGGCCAGCAGCTTGAGCGGATTGGCATAGTCATCCTCGGCGTCCTTGATGACATCGGGATAGAACGGATCATTACAGATACTCGCCCCCAGCGCGGTCATATGCACCCGCAACTGATGCTTCTTGCCGGTCACCGGAAACAGACCGTAGCGCCATAGGCCGGCGTTTTTTTCGCGAACCTCCACCGCTGTTTCCGTGTTGCTTGCGCCCGGCCCTTCCTGCATGCGGAAAAAGGGCTCGCCATCCACCAAGCGACTTTTGTGAACCAGGGGGAACGTCAGCCCAGGTAATGCCGGGGCAATGGCTTCGTAGTACTTGTCGATCTGGCGAGTCGGAAACAGTTGCTGATACGCCGAGCGTGTGCGGGGATTGGCGGAAAACAGCACCAGCCCCGCCGTGTGGCGATCAATGCGGTGCAGCGGCACCAGCGCCGGGTTGTCCAGGCGACGGATCAAACGCCGCAGCAAGGTCTGTTCGACATACTCGCCCGCCGGCGTGACGGGCAGGAAGTGCGGTTTGTCCGCCACCACCAGATGCTCATCGGCGTACAGAATCTTCTCCTGTACGGGAATCGGCTTCTCATCCGGCACTTCGCGAAAGTAGTGGATGCGCAGGCCTTCCTTGTAGGGCAGGTCTGCGGTAATTGGCAGACCATTCCCATCGAGCACACGACCACGGGCAATACGGTCCAGCCATTGTTCACGGCCAATGGCGCGAAAGTGCCCGCAAAGGCAATCCAGCACGGTCGCCCAGGGGCCAGGCGGCAGGTACAAGGTGCTGGCCTGGTTCTGTGAAGCGGAAAAACCGGTATCGGACATGCGAATGCTCAGAGCTTGAAAGTACAGACGAGCATTATCCCTCATCAATCCGCGCCAAGCCTGGAAAATCTCAAGCCTTGACCCGCTCGGCCCGCCGCAGCGCCGACGCGCTCGCGGCCTCGGTAAACTCCTTGAGCCAACGCAGCACATCCACCGCCTCCCAGCGGCCAGGATCGTACAGCGCGTACAACAAGCCTTGATAGCCGACTACATCCAGCTGTTTGTGGTAACCGGCGCGTTGGAACAATGCCTCGATTTCCGCAAAGCACGTATTAAAATGCACTTTGTTGAACGGCGTCTTGCCCTCAGTGACCAGGCCATCGAGGCGCAACTCCTGCACCGCATCTTACACCACATCGACAGACATGCGATTGACGCTGCTTTTCAATTGTTCGACATTCACCACGGGCGTTCCCTCTCACTCAAGCGCTGTACAAACATACAGTACCCGAATAATCAGCAACCCGCCAATGGAATAGCGCTAGCCTAGAAGAAAGGCGACCACTTGCTCGGTGTCGAAGGGCCATCCCAGTTCCGCTCCCGTATCGACCCGGCGCAGCACGGGAATACGCAATCCGTAGGCTTCGAACAAGGCTTCGGAATCGGCAATGTCGACCAACTCCACCAGCAGCCCGTGCTCGACCAACGGCATGAGTTCTTCTTCCGCGAGTTCGCAGAGATGGCAACCCAGGGTGGTGAACAGCTGGCATTCAGGAGGCATGATGAACAAACCCAATAGGAACAGGCGTTTATTCTAGGCCGCTGGAAAAACCTCGTCGAGTCAGGACAGACAGCTGATTCAGATCAGCATGGCCTATCACTCAGTCAGCGATGCTCGTGGCGTTTTGCCGCAGTTCCCAACGGAGATGTCTGTGTTTGCCAACCTGCTGATCATTCTTGCCTCATCCCTGGTGGTCATTGCACTCTTCAGGCGGCTGCAACTGCCCCCGGTGCTCGGCTATCTGTGCGTGGGCCTGGCCATTGGCCCCACCGCCCTCGACTGGGTGAATGACAGTGAAGACCTGCCGGACCTCGCCGAGCTGGGCGTGGTATTCCTGCTGTTCTCCCTGGGCCTGGAGTTTTCCCTGACGAAAATGCTCGCCTTGCGCCGGGTGGTATTTGGCCTGGGCAGCTTGCAAGTGCTGTGTTGTGGATTGTTGCTGGGGGGCTTGCTGATCTTGATGGGGCTGTCCCCCACGGTAGCCCTGTTACTGGGAGCCGGGCTGGCATTATCGTCGACCGCAATTGTCAGCAAGGAGCTGACCAGTCTCGGGGAGATTTTCAGCAGCCACGGCCAAAATGCAATCGGCGTGCTGTTGTTCCAGGACGTGGTGGCGGTACTGTTGTTGACCCTGGTTCCGGTGTTCGCCGGCAACAGTGATCACGCCTGGTACTGGGCACTGCCGGTCACACTGGGTAAAACCGCGGTGCTGTTTCTGGGCTTACTGTTTGCCAGCCGTTGGTTGTTGCCGCGCCTGTTTCACGAAGTAGCCGCCTCTCATTCGGCAGAGCTGTTCGTGCTGTTGGCCCTGGTCATCGTGCTGCTTACGGCGTGGCTGACGCACCTGCTGGGCCTGTCCCCTGCCCTCGGCGCATTCCTGGCCGGGATGTTATTGGGAGAAAGCCATTACCGGCACCAGATCGAAGCGGATATCCGTCCGTTTCGAGACATTCTGCTGGGACTGTTTTTTGTCAGTATCGGCATGCTGATCGACTTGCAACTGTTCGTCAGCCACAGCCTGCAGATTCTCGGGCTGACCCTCGCCCTGATGTTGATCAAGGGCGGCATCGTGGCCCTGCTGGTCAAACTGCGGGGCAGCGACAGTGAAACCGCCTGGCGCAGCGGTCTGGCTTTGGCGCAAGGGGGTGAGTTCTGCTTCGCGCTGATGGCACAGATGCAGTTGAGCAATCTGCTGCCTACCGAATACAGCGGCTTGCTGCTGGCGGCGACCTTTTGCTCGATGTTGCTGACGCCCTTGCTGCTCCGGGCCGCTCCGGGCCTCGCGCTGCGCCTGCACCGCGCGCCCAACCAACAAGTCCGACTGGAAGAAATCACCGCCCTCAACGCCGAACTGCAAGGGCATGTGCTGATCTGCGGCTATGGCCGGGTCGGCCAATCCATCGGACGTTTCCTGCGCAGCGAACACCATGCGTTCATCGCCCTGGACGACGACCCGGAGCGCGTCCAGGAAGCCACGACCGAAGAAAGCAGCGTGCATTATGGTGATTGTCGCCGCGGCGCGCTGCTCAGTGCGGTGGGCCTTGAGCGCGCGCGACTGGTGGTAATCGCCGTGGACAACACGGACGTTGCGTTGGCCATCCTCAAGGAAGCGCGACGGCTCAACCACAAGGTGCCGATCCTGGTCCGCACCCGCGACGACAGTCAACTGACAGAGCTGAAAGCCGCCGGGGCCAGCGAAGTAGTGCCCGAGCTGTTGGAGTCGAGCCTGATGCTCGCCTCGCATGCACTGATCATGCTGGGACTGCCGGACCAGCAAGTGCGGGACCGCGTCGACCAGGTACGGCACAACCGCTACAGCCTGCTTCACGGTTTCTACCGCAAGAGCAACGCCGACCGCGAGCCCCCCATCAATCCTGACTGACAGCGCCAATCTTGTGGATCGACAAGTCCGCGCCGTAGTACTCCTCTTCCTGAGTCAAGCGCAGGCCGCTGATGCACTTGATCAGGCCATACACCAACAATCCACCGGCCAGGGCTACGGCCACTCCCAGTGCGGTGCCGATCAACTGACTGATGAGGCTCACGCCGCCCAGCCCGCCCAAGGCACTTTGCCCGAAAATCCCACAGGCAACCCCGCCCCAGACTCCGCACAATCCATGCAATGGCCAGACGCCCAGCACATCATCGATCTTCCACCGGTTCTGGGCCGCAATGAAGCACCAGACGAACAAGCCGCCCGCGATCACGCCGGTCACCAGCGCACCTACGGGATGCATCAGGTCGGACCCCGCACAAATCGCTACCAGGCCGGCCAGCGGACCATTGTGCAAAAAGCCCGGGTCGTTACGCCCGATCACCAACGCCGCCACGGTGCCACCGACCATCGCCATCAGCGAATTGACCGCAACCAACCCGCTTACGCCAGACAAGGTTTGCGCGCTCATCACGTTGAAGCCGAACCAGCCGACAATCAAAATCCACGAGCCCAATGCCAGGAAAGGAATGCTCGACGGCGCGAACGCCACCAGTCGCCCTTCCCGGTAACGGCCCTGGCGCGGCCCGAGCAACAATACCGCCGCCAATGCCAGCCACCCGCCCATGGCGTGGACCACTACGGAGCCGGCAAAATCATGAAACGTGGCACCGAATGTCGCCAGCAACCAGTCTTGCACACCGAAATTGCCGTTCCATGCAATGCCCTCGAAAAACGGGTAGATAAACGCCACGATCAACGCGGTGGCGCACAACTGCGGAGCAAATCGCGCACGCTCGGCAATCCCACCGGAAATGATCGCCGGAATGGCCGCCGCGAAGGTCAACAGGAAAAAGAATTTCACCAGGCCGTAACCGTGATCGGCACTGAGCACCGCGGCCGGCTGCATGAAACTGACCCCGTAAGAAATCCAATAGCCTATAAAGAAATAAGCGAGGGTCGAGACAGCAAAGTCACTGAGAATTTTCGACAGTGCATTGACTTGGTTTTTCTGCCTGACGGTCCCGACCTCGAGAAACGCGAAGCCGGCGTGCATGGCCAAAACCATCACCGCGCCGATCAGTATGAACAGGGTATTGGAACTATGGACCAGTATGTCCACCGCGCTTTGCACATTTTCCATGGAAGTTGGCAGGCCTGCAGTTCAGGAAAAGCACCAAATCAGTTCATTGCCAATGATCGCGCACTAAATTGGCACCTGACGTTTCATGCTCGTCAAAGAGCCTGAACCGCTTTAGTGCAGCGACGCTTGGAAAAGACAATGACTGCCGGGTTTTTCCACGGGTTTTAGTTATTTAGGGTAAGGTTTTTCAAGGCCTTGGCCGAAACCGCCCGGATTCAGCGCAAGCTCAGGGTTTGCGCACCAAGGCATAGCAAAAGCTGTACCAGGCGATTGCAATGAACCTTCACCGATGCCGGTGACTCGAAACCAAAACCATTGCAAAAGTACCCACCAGCCACTCATGGAGATAATCATGGCTAGCGAAAAGGCAAAGACAGCTCAAGCAATATTGATGGAAGATTTCCAGACCCTCGTCAGCGATACCGAGAAGCTGCTTGACGATACAGCGGTACTGGCGGGTGACCAGGCAGATGAGCTGCGTTCAAAAATTCACGATAGCCTGCTCCAGGCCCGCGAAACCCTGAAACTGACCGAAGACTCCTTGCGCGAGCGCGGCAAGGCGGCGGTCACCGCCACCGAAGATTATGTCCAGGCCAATCCTTGGCAGTCCGTCGGCATTGCCGCCGGCGTCGGGTTTCTGATTGGCCTGCTGGCCACAAGGCGCTAATCATGGCTATCGGTGAATCCGGCTCGTCCACGGGCCCAAGTTCTTCCTCACGGCGCCTGGGTGCAGCGGTTCTGGGCTTGCTGCACAGCCATGTCGAATTGTTCGGCATCGAGCTGCAGGAACAGAAAGCACGTACCGTCAGCCTGCTGCTGTTCGCTGGCCTGGCTCTGGTATTTGCCCTTCTGTTACTGGTGGGCTTGTCGGCACTGGTAATGATTCTGGTATGGGACACCCATCGCCTGGCAGGGATCATCAGTCTCTGTGTCTTCTACGTACTGGCCGCAGCGTTTTGTGGAGTGCGCTTGAAGGCTGCGGTGTTTGATGAATCCACACCTTTCCACGCCACACTCGAAGAGTTGGCCAATGATCGGGAGCGCCTGTTGCCATGAGCCGGACTGAACTGCCGCAGACCAACTCCCGGCGCGAAATGCGCAAGGCGTTGATTCGCTTGCGCATGGAAATGCACCGCCAGGAAATTCGCCACGAGTCCCAGCAACTGCTGCTACCGCTGCAAAAAGTGCGCAATATGGGCCAGAGCTGGCAAGACGGCTTCGGCCTCAAGCATGCGCCGCTGTGGGGCGTGGCGGCCGTGACCGTGCTGGGGTTTCTCACCGGCAAAGGGGCCAAGGGTGGCAGTCTGAGCACCATGACTCGCCTGGTGCGACTCAGTGCCGGCCTCATTCCCTTGATCAAATTGGCCATGCAGGGCGCTGGTCGCAAGCGCTGACCGACGCTGGCTACATAGCTGCAGGCGCATCAGTCCAGTAGCGGAGCCTGTGGGAGCGGCCGCTCCCACAGGAATTTGGCTTAACCGACTGGCATGAGTCGCGGCGTCGCTATGTTTAAACCCACCTGATTCTTGCCAGCCCCTACCGCCACGCGACGCCCCATCAGTACCGTCATCCAGCAGGGCAATTCTTCGACAACGGTCAGCGTTTACTGTTAATCGTTATTGATGCCACTGGCGTGTCGTTTTTCGCTTGCTCCCGGCGGGCCGAACCGGGAAGCTGGTGGGCGTCATTCACCGCACGGAGAAACCACGCTTTGGATTGGCCCACCCTGCTTACCCGCGAACGCCTTGGAAAATCCCTGCATAGCCCGCAAGAACTGGGTCGCAGCCCCTTTCATAAAGACCATGACCGGATCATTTTCTCTGGAGCCTTCCGCCGCCTGGGCCGCAAGACCCAGGTCCACCCGGTCACGAGCAACGACCATATCCATACCAGGCTGACTCATTCCCTGGAGGTCAGCTGTGTCGGTCGCTCGCTGGGCATGCGTGTCGGCGAAACCATTCGCAGCGCCCTGCCCGACTGGTGCGACCCCAGCGACCTGGGCATGGTGGTGCAATCTGCCTGCCTGGCGCACGACATCGGCAATCCACCGTTCGGCCATTCCGGTGAAGACGCAATTCGCCACTGGTTCCAGCAGGCAGCGGGGCGCGGTTGGCTGGATGACATGAGCAGCGCCGAGCGCAATGACTTCCTCAACTTCGAAGGCAATGCCCAAGGCTTCCGGGTGCTGACGCAGTTGGAATACCACCAGTTCGACGGTGGCACCCGCCTGACCTACGCGACCCTCGGGACATACCTGAAGTATCCCTGGACCGCTCGCCATGCCGATTCACTGGGCTACAAGAAACACAAGTTCGGCTGCTACCAGAGCGAGCTGCCGATCCTTGAACAAATCGCCCAGAAACTGGGTCTGCCGCAACTCGAAGAGCAACGCTGGGCGCGCCATCCGCTGGTCTACTTGATGGAGGCCGCCGATGATATTTGCTACGCCTTGATCGATCTGGAAGACGGCCTTGAGATGGATCTCCTGGAATACGCCGAAGTCGAATCGCTGCTGTTGAATCTGGTGGGCGATGATTTGCCAGAGACATATCGGCAACTGGGCCCGCAAGACTCCCGGCGACGCAAGCTGGCGATCCTGCGTGGCAAGGCCATCGAACACTTGACCAACGCCGCGGCACGGGCCTTCGTCGAACAGCAGTCAGCGTTGCTGGCCGGCACCCTGCAAGGTGACCTGGTGGAACATATGCATGGCCCCGCCAAACGTTGCGTACTCAATGCCAAGGACATGGCGCGCAAGAAGATCTTCCAGGACAAACGTAAGACGCTGCATGAAATTGGCGCCTATACCACCCTGGAAATTCTCCTGAATGCCTTCTGCGGCGCCGCACTGGAGCAACATGGCGGCCGCACGCCATCTTTCAAGAACAGACGAATCCTCGACTTGCTGGGTAACAGCGCCCCGCATCCGGACTGGCCGCTGCATCGTTCATTCCTGCGCATGATTGATTTCATTGCGGGCATGACCGACAGCTATGCCAGCGAGATGGCGCGCGAGATGACCGGGCGCTCAAGCCCCCAATAAATTGCCGCCCTGCCAGATTGTCCTGGCAGGGCATTCATGCCAAAGAAACTGCCTACGTTGGGACCAGAGCAAACTGATCGCTCCGCCCCAAACCTTCAGTGAATAATCCCCGAAGTCTTATCTGCTATAGCGTGCAGATCCTACATACCTACAGCTCAACAAGAGATCGGCGACCGGCTGACAGGCCGTGCCGATACAAGACTTGCCTGGAGCCATTCCAGCATGAGCGACTCCCACGGAACTACCTATGCTCGAACAACAGTTGCGCATCCTGCTGGTGGAGGATCATCCCTTCCAACTTCTGGCGATCCAAAGCCTGCTCAACAGTTTTGGATTCAATCAATTGACGCCCACTGAAAATGCAGAACAGGCGATCAAGTTGATGGCACACACCGAAATACCCTTCGACGTCATGATCTGCGATCAATGCCTGCCCGACCTGAGCGGACTTGAGCTGATAGAAATAGCCAACCGCGCGGGTTTTATCAAACGCGCCATATTGTTAAGCGGGCTTCCCGTCATCGAACTGGAAAGCCTGAAAACCCAGGCAGTAAACCGTAACATCCCGTTGCTCGGTTATCTGGCCAAACCCCTGAATAAAGAGGCGTGGATCAAGATCATTCGCAACTCCGGGCTTGCATCGAATCAAAAACTGTTTTCTGCCACGCTTCATTAATCCGACGTAAAGGGCCAGCGCGAGCCAACTCACTTTTAAATGTTATACGTAGGACATTAAACGTCAGATCCTACGAAATATCGCATTTGTAAGACCACTGTACGCCTCACTTAAACGTCATAACCTTTCACCCAGAAAACTCTTACACAGCAGCTAAGAACGCCTTAGCGGAATGTAGTCTAGCGCCTTATTTTACGTGGGAATTTTCCTCTTTTGTACCTGCCCAGCCATCCCTTCATGCTCCTGCCCTACCTTCTGGGCTAATGTGCGCGCTTATTTGCATTTGCCTGGAATTGGATTATGAACTCAGTTTTTATTATCGATGATCATCCTGTTATTCGACTTGCCATACGAATGTTACTCGAACACGAAGGTTACAAAGTAGTTGGTGAAACCGACAATGGCTGCGACGCAATACAGATGGTCCGCGAATGCCTTCCAGACCTTATAATTCTTGACATCAGCATTCCGAAACTCGACGGACTGGAGGTTCTTTGCCGGTTCAATGCAATGAGTACTCCGATGAAAACCCTGATTCTTACAGCCCAGTCCCCGACACTCTTCGCTACACGTTGCATGCGATCCGGCGCCGATGGCTATGTGTGTAAGGAGGGTGATCTGAGTGAACTTATAAGCGCCATAAGGGCTGTGCTATCCGGATACAATTACTTTCCCAGCCAGGCCTTGAACGCCAGCAACTCTGAAGAGGGTAGCAACGAAGAGCTTGAACTTTTCAAAACCGTCAACGATCGGGAACTAATGGTTTTGCAGCTTTTTGCACAAGGGCGTACAAACAAGGAAATCGCCAAAGGTATGTTTCTCAGTAACAAAACCGTCAGCACCTACAAAAAAAGACTCATGCAAAAACTCAAAGCCAAATCCTTGGTAGAACTTATCGAGATGGCAAAACGCAACGCGTTAGTGTGAGAAACAGGATGCCAAGGCGCTTAAAGGACTATTTAATCATATTAAGTTTCGGGTTGTGCCTGAGTACCTCAGTGTCAGCCACTCACGCCGATCCGCAACGTTATTCGCTACTGAGCCGTACCAGTAATGTTCCGCGGGCTGCGGCACTGAACAAAACACAGCGTGAATGGCTGCAAAACAAACGCGAGCTCGTACTGGGGACCTCTGCACCCGACTACGCCCCTTTCGACGTGACCGTCAGCGGACGCGACTATGAAGGCATCACAGCCGATTACGCCGGCATCCTGGCCAAGACACTCGCCCTGCCCGTCAGCGTGCTGCGCTACCCGTCGAGGGAAGCCGCGATCGAGGCACTGGAAGCGGGAGAAATCGACCTGCTGGGCTCTGCCAACGGCTTTGAGGCAAGAAACTCCGCTATCGTCCTGTCTCAGCCCTACGCTATCGACCAGCCGGTACTCGTCACTCGAGAGGGAGAAAACCCTCCACTCAATGACGGGCTGGCAGGCATGCGGCTCAGCCTTGTCTACCATTACTTGCCCTTGGCGGAAGTCGAAGCGCTCTATCCAGAGGCCATTATCCAGACTTACCAGTCCTACCAGAACGCGCTGAATGCCGTGGCGTTCGACCAGGCCGATGTATTTCTCGGCGATACCATTTCCACTCACTACATGATCAACAAGGGCTATCTGAAAAATATCCGGATGGCCAATTTCGGCGAGCATGAAGCATATGGCTTCAGCTTTGCCGTGCACCACGATCAGCAAATCCTGCTCAGTATCATCAACTCGATTCTCTCCGCCGTCACCACCCATGAGCGGGAACGCATCTCCAAGCGCTGGAGCGCTGGCAGCGACATTCTGTTGACCGATCAGAAGTTGCAACTGAGCGTGCGAGAGGAACGCTGGCTCAAGCAACACCCCGTCGTGAAGGTGGTGATCAACGAGACCTTCGCCCCACTGACTTTTCTTGACTCGGAAGGCCGACTGCGCGGCATCACCGCTGACCTGCTAGAGCTGATCCGTTTGCGTACAGGTCTGCGCTTCGAGGTTCACAACACCCGCAGCGTCAACGAAATGATCCAGCAAATCGAAACCGGCAGGGCAGATATCATCGCGGCAATACTCCCTAGCCCAGAACGCGAGAGCAGGCTGAACTTCAGCCGTCCCTACCTGGAAAACTCCTATGTCCTGCTGACACGCAAGGAACCTGGCGCGCCCGCCAGCCTGGAGCAGTTGGCAGGCAAGCATCTCGCGGTCACCGAGGGCAATCCCTTGGTGGGTTATCTGCGGCGCGAGTTTCCGCAGATTATCCTGCAAGAAGTCAGCGACACCTTCAAGGCCACGGAAATGTTGGCCCAGGAGCAGGTGGAAGGTGCGGTCAATTCTCTGGTGGTCGCCAACTATTTCCTCTCCTCGCACGTATTCAAGGACAATTTGCAGATAAGCTCGAGTATTGGCACTCAACTCGCTTCCTTTTCATTGGCGACCTCGCGCAGTGCCACCGAACTGAACTCGATCCTCGACAAGGCGCTCCTGAGCATCGCCCCCGATGAACTGGGGGTCATCAACAGCCGCTGGCGCGGCTACACGGCGGTGTCCGACAGTTACTGGCGCAACTACCATCGCCTGATTATCCAGATCATCACGGGTATCGGGCTGCTGTTGCTGACATCTTTAGCCTGGAATGCCTACATGCGCAGGCAGATCAAGCAACGCCAGATGGCTGAACGTGCGCTCAACGACCAATATGAATTCATGCGCGCCCTGGTCAACGAAACGCCCCACCCAATCTACGTACGTGACTGCGATGGCCTGCTCCAGATCTGCAATGACAGCTACCTGCAGGTTTTCGACGTCAAGCGTGAGGAGGTCATTGGTAAGTGCGTCACTCAGATGGGCCTCGACATTGATGCGGAAGCCAGGCAATACCAAGCCGATTATCAGCGGGTGGTGAGCGAAGGCAGCTCACTGATCCTTGATCGCCCCTTGCACATCCATGGGCAGAAATTGACGATTTATCACTGGATATTGCCGTACCGTAACTCCGTCGGCGAAGTCCAGGGCGTTATCGGCGGCTGGATCGATATCAGTGAACGACGTCAATTGTTCGATGAACTGCGCGCCGCCAAGGATCGCGCGGATGAAGCCAATCGCGCCAAAAGCACGTTCCTTGCAACCATGAGCCACGAGATTCGCACCCCGATGAACGCGGTCATCGGCATGCTTGAGCTGACACTCAAGCGCGCCGATCATGGGGGGTTGGATCGCCCGGCGATCGAGGTTGCCTACAACTCCGCCAAAGACCTGCTGGAGTTGATTGGCGATATCCTGGATATCGCCCGGATCGAATCCGGTCGCTTGAGCCTGGCACCGGAACGCGTCAACCTGCGGGAAATGATCGAGTCGGTGATACGCGTCTTCGATGGTCTGGCGCGCCAGAAAAGCCTGCAGTTGCTATTGGAATTCAATTCCGGCGTCAGCGAAAACGACGTGCAGATCGATCCCCTGCGTTTCAAGCAGATTCTGTCGAACCTGGTGAGTAATGCGATCAAGTTCACCGAACAAGGTGAAGTGAAGATCAAGGTCGACGTCCAACCCACCTTCCAGCCGCAACAAATCGAGATGAAGCTGGTAGTCGAGGACACGGGAATCGGCATCAGCCGGAGTGATCAGCAACGCCTGTTCGAACCGTTCTCCCAAGCCGACAACTCTGGACACCTGGCCAGAAGCGGTGCGGGCCTGGGGTTGGTGATCTGTCGCAGCCTGTGCGAAATGATGGGCGGGCGACTGACACTGAGCAGCGTGCCCAGCGTCGGCACCGAGGTCTTTGTCTCACTCAGGTTGACCAGTCTGCCGCCCGCACAGCCTTTGATCGAACTCAAGCCCGCGGCTCCGAATGCGGCCGCCGTACTCAGCGTACTGGTGGTGGACGACCACCCCGCGAACCGTTTGCTCATGTGCCAGCAACTGGGCTTCCTGGGTCATCAGTTTACCGCCGTCCAGCATGGCGCAGCAGGTTTCCAGGCGTGGCGCCAGGCGCATTTCGACCTGATCATCGCCGACTGCAACATGCCCATCATGAACGGCTATGAGTTGGCCCGTTCGATTCGCGAGCATGAACACCGGGAAAAACTCGCGCCTTGTATCATCCTGGGCTTTACGGCCAATGCCCAACCCGAAGAAAGGCAGCGCTGCAAAGAAGCCGGCATGAATGACTGCCTGTTCAAACCCATCAGCCTCACGATGCTGGAGCGCCACCTGGCCGAAATCACCCCAAGGCCGCCCTGCGAACTCTTCGAGCTCGGCAACCTGAATGCCCTCACCGGCGGTGATCCCTTATTAAGCCAGCGCCTGCTGGGGGAATTGCTCAGAAGCAGCCGCCATGACCGCGAAGAGCTGATGACACTCCTGGCACAAGGCACGCGCCAAGACCTCATTGACCAGGCCCACAAGATCAAGGGCGCGGCCAGAATCGTCCAGGCCCGGACCTTGGCGGAGCAATGCGAAGCCCTGGAACAGGCTGGCGAAGGTGTCGACCAACCGCACATCGACACGTGGGTCAAGGCTATCGAAAGAACCATGCTGGAGCTGGAACGTCTCCTGAAAATGCAACTCGACCGGCCGTCTCACTGAGTAGCGTCAGCTTTTAATCCGGGCGCCCGAACATCAGGCGCTCGTATACTTCAGATCCGCTCAGCAGTCGGTCAAGCGCAGGAAAATCGCTGACAGTTGCTCGATACCGGTTTGATCTTCGGGGGTAAAACGCGCCAGTTCCGGGCTGTCGAGGTCCAACACGCCAATCAACTTGCCATCCTTGATCAAAGGGACAACCAGTTCGCTGTTGGAGGCGCTGTCACATGCGATGTGCCCGGCAAAGGCATGCACATCTTCCACCCGCTGGGTTTGCCGTGTGGCTGCGGCAGCACCACAGACACCCCGGCCAAACGGAATTCGCACGCAGGCGATCTGTCCCTGGAAAGGCCCGAGGACCAGCTCTTCGTCACGATTGAGATAGAAGCCCGCCCAGTTCAAATCGTCGAGTTGATTAAACAGGAACGCGGAAAACTGCGCCGCATTGGCAATGAAGTCCCGCTCATCCGCCAACAGGGACTCAAGCTGCGCACACAGCATTGCGTACCCGTCTAGGCCGGTGCCGGCCTGCTGTAAATCGATCATGCTTGACGCTCCAGGAGTTTCAGGCCCACCCAATAGCGGGCGAACTGATAGGCACAGCGGCCGTTTCGGTTACCGCGCCCCGTGGCCCAGCGCACCGCAAGAATGTCCAGTTCTTCATCCCGTTGCCATTGCAGACCGGACTTGCTCGCCAACTCGCCGATCCAATGCTCGACCACATCCAGGAAATGCTCCTGACTGAACGGATAAAACGACAGCCACAACCCAAAACGATCGGACAAGGCAATCTTGTCTTCCACCGCTTCATTGGGATGCAACTCGCCATCGACTCTCTTCCAGTTCTCATTGTCGCTCTGGTTTTCCGGGACCAGATGGCGGCGGTTGGACGTGGCGTACAGCAAGACGTTTTCCGGCGCCTGTTCCAGGGAGCCATCCAGCACGCTCTTGAGGACCCGGTAATCGCTTTCACCCGCCTCAAAGGACAAATCATCGCAAAACAGCACGAAACGTTGTGGCAACTTGACCAGTTGCTCCACCACCCTTGGCAGGTCCGCCAGGTGATCACGTTCGATCTCAATCAGCCGTAGACCGGCCTTGGCGTGCTGAGCCAGCAAGGCCCGCACCAGAGAAGATTTGCCGGTCCCCCGTGATCCCCAGAGCAATGCGTGGTTGGCCGGCAAACCGTCGAGAAACTGTTGGGTATTGCGCGCCAGTTGTTCGCGCTGCTTGTCCACGCCGATCAAATCCGACAGGCGCATATCCAGGCTGACTTCCAGCGGCAACAGGAATCCGCTGCGACCTTCGCGCTGCCAGCGGGCAGCCAGGCATTGGTCCCAGTCAATGACTTGGCGAGGGGCTGGCAATAAAGGTTCCAGACGCGCAAGCACTGCATCGGCCCGCTCAAGAAAGGCATTCAATCGAGAATCCACGACTATTCCTCTGGCAAGTTTTTGTAAAAGATGGCGTATTGGCAACTTGACGCAGCCCGCGGGCTGCACCTGAATAAATCGATTCATGCCGGGCAAGGCCGATCTTGTGGATGTTCAGCTATGCTTGCCGGGCGAAGGGAAACGTAAATAAAGTGGTTCAGCACTCGATGGATATCAAGTTCGCCCACCGCTTGTCTTATAAACAAGCCAGACTGACTGTGCTGGTCGGTTTCGTATTGGGAACCTTGCTCAGCCTGATCCAGATCGGCATTGATTATGCCAGCGAAGACGCTTCCATCAACCGTGAAATACGCTCGCTGATAGAAATCAGCCATAACCCGGCTTCGCGCATTGCCTACAACATCGACGCCGAACTGGCCCAGGAGCTGACGCGAGGCCTGCTGCACTCCCCCGCCATCATCCGGGCACAACTGATCGACAACAACGGGATGGTCCTGGCGGACGTTGACCGACCGCGCAAGGAAAGCAGCTACCGGCCCCTCAGCGACTTCATGTTCGGTGCCAATCGCCAGTTCGAAGACCGCCTGTATCTCACGCATATGCCTAGCGAGTCCCTGGGTGTCTTGCGCCTGGATGTCGACACTTACACCTTCGGAAGCCGTTTCCTGCACCGCGCCGAGATCACCCTGCTTAACGGCTTTGCCCGCAGCCTGATCCTGACAGGCCTTCTGCTGGGGCTGTTCTACGTGATGCTGACGCAGCCCCTGGTGCGGATTATCCGCGAACTGAGCACCCATGACACCCGCGATGCTTCCAGCAACCGCCTGAAGTGCCCGCCGGGCCACGAACACGACGAAATCGGCGTACTGGTCAATGTCGCCAACCAGCAATTTGAAAACATGGAAACCGAAATCCAGCAACGGCGCCACGCCGAGGATCGCCTGACCGAGTATCTCGGGCAACTGGAGGACATTGTTTCAGCGCGGACGACCGAGCTCAAGGCGAGCAACCATCAGTTGAGCCAATCCAACCAAGAGCTGGAAGCTGCGAAGATGACAGCCCTCGGCATGGCCCAGTCACGGGCCGCCTTCCTGGCCAACATGAGTCACGAAATCCGCACTCCGCTCAATGGTTTGCTGGGGATGATCGCCCTTTCCCTGGACAGCCCGCTGAATGCCGAGCAGCGCCAACAACTGTCCATCGCCCACGACTCCGGCAAAGTGCTGGTGGAACTGCTCAATGATATTCTCGACTTGTCCAAGTTCGATGCCGGTCAGTTGGAGCTGGAGAACATTCCGTTCGACCTCGGCTCACTGGTCGAGGACACCGCCAATCTGCTTTCGCAAAACGCGGCTCCCAGTGTCGAGCTGACTTGCCTGATCGAACCGCAGTTTCCCGCCCAGATCATCGGCGATCCGACCCGAGTCCGGCAGATCATCAGTAACTTGCTGTCGAATGCCTTGAAATTCACTCGCTTCGGCCGGGTCGATGTGCGCGTGGGCATGCATGCGGGTGGTGTGCGCATCGAGGTGTGCGACACCGGCATCGGCATTGCGCAGGAGGCTCAGGTGAAGATATTCCAACCCTTCACTCAGGCCGGCGCCGGCATTACACGCCAGTTTGGCGGGACAGGCCTGGGGCTGGCGCTGACTCACAACCTCTGCGAAGCCATGTCCGGCCGCCTGAGCATCAGCTCGGAGGCGGGATTTGGCAGCCAGTTCTGCGCCGACCTGCCATTGTCCGCCCATGCGCCCGCCGTCGACCTGGCTCCTCTGGCGGGTGACGTGATAGTGATCACCGGAGCCAGCAGCGGCCTGGCGGAATTACTCAACACGTTGCTGCCCGGTTGGGGCTTGACGCCGCGTTGCTACACCCTCGACGACAATCTGTACGGGCTCGTCCCCGATCTGCTGATCACGGACTGCCCTGAGTGCCTGTTCAACCTGCGGCCAGCCATCAAGGCACCGATTCTGCTGGTCACCGCCTACGGCAACTTCATGCCCAGCGAAGAGGTGGCCGCCCTCGCCCCCTTACAGCAGCAAGCGCGTCCGCTGAGCCGCACCGCGCTGTACCAGATCTTGCAGCGAACATTGCGCATCGGCGCCGACACCGTACTTGACCTCGTCCAGTTGGAAAGCGGTCCCGTGGCTTTCCGCGCGCGCATCCTGCTGGTGGAGGACAACCCGGTCAATCAACTGGTGGCCAAGGGCATGCTGGGCAAGCTCGGCTGCGAGGTGATTGTGGCGGCCCACGGCGGCGAAGCGCTGAAGCTGCTGGAGGAACACCGCTTCGACATGGTGTTGATGGACTGCAATATGCCGGTGATGGATGGCTACGAGGCGAGCCGGCAAATTCGCCGCAGCGGACGCTGGCCTGAGCTGCCGATTGTCGCGCTGACCGCCAATGCCCTCTCCGAAGAACGGGAGCGTTGCCGGGCGGCGGGGATGAACGACTATCTGGCCAAGCCTTTTCGCCGGGAAGAACTCAACGCCCTGCTCGACCTGTGGGTGCCGATTACGACAAGTCTCTGAGTTGCGTGAGCAATTGATCCAGGCCACGGCGCAAAGCGTCGGCCTGACTCAGGTCGACGCCACTCTCACACAACAGGCGCGCCTTCAACGGCTGGACACGTTCACGCAGCGCCATGCCCGCTTCGGCAAGACTGAGATGCACCTCGCGCTCATCGCTGGCACTGCGCCGCCGCTTGATCAGGGCCAATTGTTCAAGCCGCTTGAGCAGCGGCGTGAGCGTACCGGAGTCCAGCCGCAAGCGTTCTCCCAGGGCCTTGACCGTGGGCTGTGGCATTGCCGTCTCCTGCCATTGCCACAACACCAGCATCACCAGGTATTGCGGGTAAGTCAGACCCAATTGCTGCAGCATCGGCTTATACGCACGCGTTACCGCCCGCGAAGCGGCGTACAGCTTGAAGCACAACTGGTTGTCGAGGCTCAGGGAATCAGCACTCAGGTCGTTCATTTGAGCAATGCTTCGATCTCTTGGGTCAGCGCCTGGGGTTTGGTGGTCGGCGCGAAACGCTTGACCACCTGACCATCACGGCCAATCAGGAACTTGGTGAAATTCCACTTGATGCCCTTGGACCCGAGTACACCCGGCGCGCGTTGTTTCAACTGCACAAACAACGGGTGAGCCGCGTCACCGTTGACGTCGATCTTTTTAAACAGCGGAAAGCTCACACCGAAATTCAACTCGCAAAACTCGGAAATAGCCCCTTCGTTGCCAGGCTCCTGCTTGCCAAACTGATTGCACGGAAAACCCAGCACCACCAGGCCCCGGTCCTTGTATTGCTGCCAGAGCTGTTCCAGGCCTTTGTACTGCGGGGTGAAACCGCATTTGCTGGCGGTATTGACCACGAGAATGGCCTTACCGGCGAAATCCGCCAAGGTCTTTTCCTCGCCCTTGATGGTGGTACACGCAATGCTCAGCAGGTTGTCGCTCATGATGGCGTCTCGCAAGAGTGAACAGGCGCAAAACATAGCGCTCAATTAAATTGCATGCAATTTAATTGAGCGCACTTATGCCATGGCATAACCCACGGCAGGAGCGGGTTGGCGCGCCCCTGCACAATGCGATGGATCAGCGTGGAACCAACTCCAGGCACACCGAATTGATGCAATAACGCAACCCCGTCGGCGGCGGACCATCCGGGAATACATGGCCCAGATGCGCATCGCACTTGGCACAGGTGACCTCGGTGCGGATCATGCCGTGGCTGACGTCGCGAATCTCGATCATCGCACTGTCGGCAATCGGCTCGTAGAAACTGGGCCAGCCACAGCCGGCATCAAACTTGGTCGTTGAATCGAATAACGGTTCATGGCAGCAGATGCAGTGATAAACACCATCGGTGGTGGTGGCATTGTACTTGCCGGAAAACGGCCGCTCGGTGCCTTTGAGGCGGCACACCTGATACTGCGCCGGGTCGAGCATGTCCTGCCATTCTTGAAGGGTTTTCTGCAACTTTTCCATCGATACACCTCGGCAACTGAAAAAGCCTGATCTGTGTCTTTTCCGTGGATCAGGCGGCACGTATGATTGCGCCTCTTCAAACTGCCAGTCTGGCACCCGCGTTATCGGCATTCAAACGTATTTATCGGTCAGGCCAACGCGGGATTCCCGGCACAGTCGTCTTCACACCGTCCGGATCGTTCATTTTCAGGATCACATCGCCATGCAGGTCAGCAAATCGAACAAGCTCGCCAACGTCTGCTATGATATTCGCGGCCCAGTGCTCAAGCACGCCAAGCGCCTGGAAGAGGAAGGCCAACGCATCCTCAAGCTGAACATCGGCAACCCGGCACCTTTTGGCTTCGAGGCGCCGGACGAGATTCTCCAGGATGTGATCCGCAACCTGCCTACCGCCCAAGGCTACAGCGACTCCAAGGGTTTGTTCAGCGCACGCAAGGCGGTGATGCAGTACTACCAGCAAAAACAGGTGGAAGGTGTCGGCATCGAAGACATCTATCTGGGCAACGGCGTTTCCGAACTGATCGTGATGGCCATGCAGGCCTTGCTCAATAATGGCGATGAAGTGCTGGTACCGGCGCCCGATTATCCGCTCTGGACCGCCGCGGTATCCCTGGCCGGCGGCCATCCGGTGCATTACCTGTGCGACGAGCAAGCCAACTGGTGGCCGGACCTGGCAGACATCAAGGCCAAGATCACCCCCAACACCAAGGCCCTGGTGATCATCAACCCGAACAACCCCACCGGTGCCGTGTACTCCAGGGAAGTGTTGCTGGGCATGCTTGAACTGGCCCGCCAACACAACCTGGTGGTGTTCTCCGACGAGATCTACGACAAGATCCTGTATGACGACGCAGTGCACATCTGCACCGCCTCCCTGGCACCGGATCTGCTGTGCCTGACCTTCAATGGTTTGTCCAAGTCGTATCGGGTCGCGGGCTTCCGTTCCGGCTGGGTCGCGATCTCCGGTCCCAAGCACAACGCCCAGAGCTATATCGAAGGCATCGATATGCTGGCCAATATGCGCCTGTGCGCCAACGTGCCGAGCCAACATGCGATCCAGACCGCCCTGGGCGGATACCAGAGCATCAACGACCTGGTATTGCCGGCTGGCCGTCTGCTGGAGCAGCGTAACCGCACTTGGGAACTGCTTAACGACATTCCCGGCGTAAGTTGCGTCAAACCCATGGGGGCGCTGTACGCCTTCCCACGGATTGACCCCAAGGTCTGCCCGATCCACAACGACGAGAAGTTCGTTCTCGACCTGCTGCTGTCGGAAAAACTGCTGGTGGTCCAGGGCACCGCGTTTAACTGGCCATGGCCCGACCACTTCCGCGTGGTGACCTTGCCGCGCGTGGATGACCTGGACATGGCTATCGGGCGCATTGGCAACTTCCTGAAGTCTTATCGCCAGTAACGATATTTCCACTGTACGACCTGCTGAAGGTCGTACAGTGATTATCTGGCAACACATCTCTGCCCCGGCAGCTACAGGCGTCCTCAGGGACTCGCTGTCACCCCCTGACCTCGAACGCCCCCCCAACAATCACGGGGCGTAACCGCTACCGAGGGTGAATATTCACCGTCATCCAGGTTCGGAAAAAACCTTCAAGGCTCTACGCTCAGGCTGTAGGACACAGTTTGAAATAGTCGCCCGGTTGAATAGCCCAGTGCCGCACCTTATATACCCCGCAGTACGCGACATATTAAGCATGAGGAGAATTCTACAACCATGATGCGCATCCTGCTGTTCTTGGCCACTAACCTGGCGGTCGTGCTGATTGCCAGCATCACCCTGAGCCTCTTTGGCTTCAACGGGTTCATGGCGGCCAACGGGGTTGATCTGAACCTTAATCAGCTGCTGGTTTTCTGTGCGGTCTTTGGTTTCGCCGGCTCGATTTTCTCGCTGTTCATCTCCAAGTGGATGGCGAAGATGAGCACCAGCACCCAGATCATCACCCAACCGCGCACCCGCCATGAGCAATGGTTGCTGCAAACCGTCGAACAGCTGTCTCGCGAAGCCGGGATCAAGATGCCCGAGGTCGGGATTTTCCCGGCCTACGAGGCCAACGCATTTGCCACTGGCTGGAACAAAAACGATGCGCTTGTCGCCGTCAGCCAGGGCTTGCTGGAGCGTTTCTCGCCCGACGAAGTGAAGGCGGTACTGGCTCACGAAATCGGTCACGTGGCGAACGGTGACATGGTCACCCTGGCGCTGGTGCAAGGCGTGGTGAACACCTTCGTGATGTTCTTCGCGCGGATCATCGGTAACTTCGTCGACAAGGTGATCTTCAAGAACGAAGGCGGCCAGGGTATCGCTTACTACGTGGCGACCATCTTTGCCGAACTGGTCCTGGGCTTCCTCGCCAGTTCCATCGTGATGTGGTTCTCGCGCAAACGGGAATTCCGCGCCGACGAAGCCGGAGCCCAACTGGCCGGTACCAACGCCATGATCGGCGCGCTGCAGCGCCTGCGCTCCGAACAGGGTTTGCCGGTGCATATGCCGGACACCCTGAATGCCTTTGGCATCAATGGTGGCGTCAAGCAAGGCCTGGCTCGGATGTTCATGAGCCACCCGCCACTGGAAGAACGTATCGACGCATTGCGCCGTCGCGGCTGATCCTCAGTGGCAAGGCAAAGAAGGGGCGATCCAATCGCTCCTTTTTTGTGGGCGCCCTTTACGTGCTGGTCAACCGGTAAACCCGCTCCTCAAGCCGCTTGACCCCGCTCTGCAGGAACTTGGGACTTGCCTCCAGGATATCTCGCCGCTCCAGCGTATTCAGGCGCCAGCGAGTGCCCAGCAACGCTCTCACCTCATCATCGCCCACCGCGAACGGCGGCCCGGCTTTCTGCGCCTGGTCATAATCCAGGGTGATCAACAGGCCACTTCTGCCTTGAACGAGCAATGTATTCAACTGCGCAGCGTAGTGTTCGCGCATCGACATCGGCAGGGCAATCAGTGCCGCCCGGTCATACAGCGCGGTACAACCCGCCACATCAGCCGCACTCAATGCAAAGAAATCCCCGCACCACAACTCGATTGCTCCCGCCTGATAGACCTTGAACGCGCCCTGCTCACGAAGGGTCGCGCTTAGCCGCTGCTCGCGGAAGAACGCTTCAATCGCCTTTTCCGACAGTTCGACGCCTAAAACCCGATGCCCTTGACCGGCCAGCCACATCAGATCCAGGCTTTTGCCACATAACGGCACCAGTACCTGGGTATCGCGCGCAAGGTCAAGGCTGGGCCAGTGTCGTTGCAGGTACGGATTAACCTGCGCCAGGTGAAAGCCGATCTGATTGTGCGCCCAGCGCTCATGCCAAAACGTGAAATCCATGAACCACCCAAGAAATTCGATTAAACAGCGCTAAAACTTATATTAGATTTAGATCAAAGACCTGATTGAAGATGGTCCCATCTTAACCTTGAGGACCCTGCTCATGCTCCCTAGCCTGTTTATTTCCCACGGCTCGCCGATGCTCGCGTTGCAACCCGGCGCCAGTGGTCCGGCACTCCAGCGCCTGGCAGCCGGGTTGTCCCGACCAACCGCGATTGTGGTGGTGTCAGCCCATTGGGAAAGCCATGAGCTACTGGTCAGCGGCAGCCCCACCCCAGAGACCTGGCATGACTTCGGCGGCTTCCCGCGAGCGCTGTTTGCCGTGCAGTATCCGGCCCCCGGCAACCCGCAACTGGCGCAACAGATTGTCGAGTTGCTCGCCACCAGTGACTTGAATGCGCGTCTCGATAAACAGCGCCCTTTTGACCATGGCACCTGGGTGCCGCTGTCGTTGATGTATCCGAGCGCCGATATTCCGGTGGTGCAAGTATCGCTGCCAAGCCAGATGGGCCCGGCCCTGCAAACCCAGATCGGGCATGCACTGGCCGGCTTGCGCGAGCAAGGCGTGCTGCTGATCGGGTCTGGCAGCATTACCCATAACCTGGGTGAACTGGATTGGCAGGCCGCACCGGAACGCATCCAACCCTGGGCACGGGACTTTCGCGACTGGGTGGTGGATAAACTGGCCGCACAAGACGAAGCCGCCCTGCACGACTACCGCCGACAGGCGCCGCATGCCGTGCGCAGCCACCCCAGCGAGGAGCATTTGTTGCCGCTGTATTTCGCAAGAGCGGCCGGCGGGGAGTTCAGCGTGGCACACCAAGGCTTCACCCTCGGTGCGTTGGGCATGGACATCTACCGATTCGGTTGAATAAAGATATTCAGGCATAAAAAATCCCCGAACCAGTCGGGGATTTTTTATCGACGATCAATCAGCCCAAGAGCCGATCAATCTTCGCGATAGCGACGCAGCTTGAGCTGCTTGCCGGCAACGCGGGTGTCCTTCAGCTTGGTCAGCAGTTTTTCCAGACCATCTTCCGGCAGTTCCACCAGCGAGAAGCTGTCACGCACCTGGATGCGACCGATGGCTTCACGTGCCAGGCCACCCTCATTGAGGATAGCGCCCAGCAGGTTCTTGGCCGCGATACCATCACGCGCACCCAGCGCGGTACGGCAACGAGCACGACCTTCGGCCAACGGGATCGGCGCACGACGCTCGCGATCACCACGGTCCGGACGGTCGCCGGAACGCTCTGGACGATCACCGCGCGGAGCGTTGTTCGGCACCAATGGACGTTCTTTCTCGATGGCTGCCAGGGTCAGCGCCTGGCCATTGGTCGCCTTGCGCAGCAGCGCTGCAGCCAGGGCACGCGGGGTGCAACCGATATCGGCGGTCAGGCGATCCAGCAGGTCACCGTGAGTCGCTTCAGCATCAGCCACCAGCGGCGACAGGCTGTTGGTCAGTTTCTTGATGCGCGCATCGAGAACGGCCTGGGCATCCGGCAGGCGGACTTCGGCAACTTTCTGCCCGGTCACGCGCTCGATCACTTGCAGCATGCGACGCTCACGCGGAGTCACCAGCAGCAGTGCACGACCTTCGCGACCCGCACGGCCGGTACGGCCGATACGGTGAACGTAGGACTCAGGATCGTACGGCATGTCAACGTTGAACACGTGGGTGATACGTGGAACGTCAAGGCCACGAGCGGCAACGTCGGTCGCCACAACGATGTCCAGACGGCCATCCTTGAGGGAGTCGATCACGCGCTCACGCTGGTTCTGGGCGATGTCACCGTTCAGCGCAGCAGCTTTGTAGCCCTTGGCTTCCAGGGCGCTGGCGAGGTCCAGGGTGGCTTGCTTGGTACGCACGAACATGATCAGGGCATCGAAGTCTTCGACTTCCAGCAGGCTCAATACAGCCGAGGTCTTCTGGTCAGCGTGAACCAACAGGTGAGCCTGTTCGATCGCGGTAACTGTCTGAGTCTTGGTCTGGATCTTCACGTGTTGCGGATCGCGCAGGTGGCGTTCGGCAATGGCACGGATCGACTGCGGCAGGGTGGCCGAGAACAATACAGTCTGACGGGTGGGTGGCAGCGCCTTGAAGATGGCTTCCAGGTCATCCATGAAGCCCAGCTTCAACATTTCGTCGGCTTCGTCGAGAACCAGGTGGTTCACGGTCGACAGGACTTTCTCGTCGCGACGCAGGTGGTCGCACAGGCGGCCCGGGGTAGCGACAACGATTTGTGCGCCATTACGGATTGCCTTGAGTTGCGGGCCCATCGGCGCGCCGCCGTAAACGGCCACAACAGTGACGCCTGGCATTTGCTTGGCGTAGGTTTCAAAAGCGGTTGCTACTTGCAGCGCCAACTCTCGGGTTGGCGCCAGGATCAGGGCTTGCGGCTCGCGCTTGGCAGGATCGATGCAGTGCAGGATAGGCAGGGCGAACGCGGCGGTTTTACCGGTACCGGTTTGCGCCTGGCCAATCATGTCTTGGCCGGCCATGATGATCGGGATCGATTGCTGCTGAATAGCCGAAGGTTCTTCGTAGCCAGTCGCTGCGACGGCTGCAAGAATATTCGGATTAAGATTAAAAGCGGCGAAGCCGCCGGTTTCCTGGGTCATGGGTCTGCCTCTAAGTGCATCCGCAAAGACCCATGCTCCAAAGCTGCGCATGCCGTGTTGAGACTCAAGAGTCGCCCTGGCTGCTTTGTCGGCGGGGATTTGCGAAAACGAATGAATGAAAAGATTCGTCAAGGAAGAGTCCGCTGTGCGGACGTGCAGCCGAAGCTGACTTCGGGGAATTGCGCTACCTAAACGCGGCCCGGTTAAAGGCCGGCGCGCACTATACCGGAATTCCCTGAAAAAGGGAGCTTTTTTTATCGCAAAAGCCCATTCAACTGCTCTGTATCACAGGCGTTGCGCACCCTTGCAAGGGCGGCTTTTTTTCAAACGCCCGGCCCTGCTAGTCATCAAGCTTAAACGCTTCACCTTTCTGTGGCGAGGGGGCTTGTCCCCCGTTGGGCTGCGCAGCAGCCCTCAAACCTCTCACCTCGGTCTGGCTGGAGGACCGGGCAGGCCTTTTTGGGGCTGCTGCGCAGCCCAACGGGGGACAAGCCCCCTCGCCACAGGGCAATGTCATTACCACCCACTCCGATCAAGTCGCCAGGCGAACCGCCTTGATCAAGGACTGCAGCGAATACCCCAAGCGCGGCGCCAGGGAGTCGGCGCGGGCGCTGAGCCCCGGCAGGTCCAGCGCCTGATCCAGGTCTGCGGGGACGATCAGGATCACATTGCCCTCCTTCACCGGCAGTTCCCAGTAATGCCGGTGATACAACCCGCGGAACAACGCCGCGCCCAAGGGCTTGCCGTCATCGGTGGCCCACTGATTGATGACCAGCCAACCGCCGGGATTGAGTTTTTTCTGACAGTTTTCCAGGAAACTCCAGGCCAGATGACCAACGCCCGGGCCGACGTCGGTATACAGGTCGACGAAAATCAAGTCCGCCGGTTCTGCCGTGTCCAGCAACTCCAGGGCATCGCCAACGCGGATGTACAGGCGCGGATCATCATCCAGCCCCAGATACTCGATGGCCAGGCGCGGCACATCCGGGCGTAACTCGATGGCCTCGACATCGTCCAGCGGCAGGAACTTGAGGCAGGCCTGGGTCAACGTCCCGGCGCCCAAACCGAGAAACAGCGCACTTTCGGGCTGCTCATGACACAGCGCACCGATCAACATGGCCCGGGTGTAGTCGTACTCCAGCCAGCTTGGGTCGGCGGTGAACACACAGCTTTGCTCGATGGCATCGCCAAATTCGAGAAAGCGGTAATCGGCCACTTCCAACACACGGATCATCCCAAAGTCATCGTGGACCTCGGCCAGCAGGCGCTCGACGCGCTCCTCTGTCATCACTACTCCTAACGTTGCGGCACGGCAAAGGGCCGATTGTCGGCCAACTGGCGACAACAGGTCACGCACTAATTGCTGATAACATTGGCCTCCTACCGTCAATCACTCGAGTTCATGATGAGCCAACCTTGGAGCCCCGACAGCTGGCGAGCCCTGCCGATCCAGCAACAACCCCAGTACCCGGACGCCGCGCACTTGCTGCAAGTGGAGCAGAACCTGGCCAGCTATCCGCCGCTGGTGTTTGCCGGAGAGGCCCGTGAATTGCGTCGTCAGTTTGCCGAGGTGACCCAGGGTCGCGCGTTTCTGTTGCAGGGCGGCGACTGTGCTGAAAGTTTCGCCGAGTTCTCCGCGGCAAAGATCCGCGACACCTTCAAGGTGCTGCTGCAAATGGCGATTGTGATGACCTTCGCGGCCGGCTGCCCGGTGGTCAAAGTCGGGCGCATGGCCGGCCAGTTCGCCAAACCGCGTTCGGCCAATGATGAAACCATCAACGGCATCACCCTGCCGGCGTATCGCGGCGACATCGTCAACGGCATCGGTTTTGACTCGAAAAGCCGCGTGCCGGACCCGGACCGTCTGCTGCAGTCGTACCACCAGTCCACTGCCACCTTGAATCTGCTGCGAGCCTTTGCCCAGGGCGGTTTTGCCGACCTGCACCAGGTGCATAAGTGGAACCTGGATTTTATTGCCAACTCCGCACTGGCCGAGAAGTACAGCCAACTGGCGGACCGTATCGACGAGACGCTGGCCTTCATGCGCGCCTGCGGCATGGATACCTCGCCGCAGTTGCGTGAGACCAGCTTCTTCACCGCTCACGAAGCCCTGCTGCTCAACTACGAACAAGCGTTTGTGCGCCGTGACAGCCTGACCAACGATTACTACGACTGCTCGGCACACATGCTGTGGATCGGTGATCGCACGCGCCAACTCGATGGCGCCCATGTTGAATTCCTGCGAGGCGTCAACAACCCGATCGGGGTCAAGGTCGGCCCGAGCATGAACCCGGATGACCTGATACGTCTGATCGATATCCTCAACCCGGACAACGATCCCGGCCGCCTGAACCTGATCGCGCGCATGGGGGCCAACAAGGTCGGCGATCATCTGCCTGACTTGATTCGCGCCGTACAACGCGAAGGCAAGCAGGTGCTGTGGAGCTCCGATCCAATGCACGGCAACACGATCAAGGCCAGCAGCGGCTACAAGACCCGAGACTTCGCGCAGATCCTGGGCGAGGTGAAGGAATTCTTCCAGGTCCATGCAGCCGAAGGCACGTATGCCGGTGGGATTCATATCGAAATGACCGGACAAAACGTCACCGAATGCATTGGCGGCGCCCGACCGATTACCGAAGACGGGCTTTCGGACCGCTACCACACGCATTGCGATCCACGCATGAATGCCGACCAGTCACTGGAGTTGGCCTTCTTGATTGCCGAGACCTTGAAACAGGTCAGACGCTAAGCAGCAGTGCCGCCCGTAGCCGGGCGGCACTGGGCCGCTGGCAATTGAGCTGAATCTGCTCAAGTCCGAGCCAGTCGGCCATCCGCCGCAAGTTCAACGCCAGCGCCTGCATCCCCTCCTCGTCCAGGCCCGGCTGCTCTTCATGCACTGCATGTACCGCCAGGCGCCCCGCCGCCCGTTCGGCCCGCAGGTCGACCCGCGCGGCAATCCGTTCGTTGTGCAAAAACGGCAACACGTAATAGCCGTACACCCGCTTGTCCTGCGGTGTGTAGATCTCCAGTCGGTAACGAAAGTCGAACAGGCGCTCGGTACGGCTGCGCTCCCAGATCAGCGAATCAAACGGTGAGAGCAATGCACTGGCCGGCACCTTGCGTGGGATTTTCGGTTCGGGCAGACAATAAGCCGCCTGCTTCCAACCCTGGACGCGGCAAGCGAGCAATTGGCCGTCCTCGACCAGTTCAGCCAGGCACCCACGACTGTCCGCGGGCTCCAGCCGGAAGTAATCGCGCAAGTCCTTTTCGGTGCCGACCCCCAAGGCACTTGCCGCATGCAGCAACAATCGCCGCTGCGCCTCGGCTTCCCCCAACGGCGCCTGCTGCAGAATCGCGGCAGGAATAACCCGCTCCGGCAAGTCATAGAGCCGTTCAAAACCACGCCGCCCGGCCACTGTCACCAGGCCTGCGGCGAACAGCCACTCCAGGGCGTGCTTTTCGTCGCTCCAGTCCCACCAGGGCCCGGCGCGCTCCTCGCGAGTCGACAGACTGCCCGCCCCCACCGCGCCCTGCTGCTCGACGATTGCCAGCACCCGACGAATAGTGACCTGCTGCTCACGCCCGAAACGCGCCATCTGCTGGTAGATGCCTCGCCCTTCGCGGGCGCGTTGCATACGCCAGCGCATCAGCGGGTACAGCGCCATCGGCAATAAGGACGCTTCATGCCCCCAATATTCAAACAACGAGCGCCGTCGTCCCTGGCTCCAGGCGGCCTGTTCAAGAATGAGTGGCGAATAATTGCCAAGGCGGGAAAACAACGGCAGGTAATGCGAACGCACCACTGCGTTGACCGAGTCGATTTGCACGACACCCAGGCGATCAATCAAGCGATTGACCTGCGTGGCCTTGACCAGCGCCGGCGGCTGGCGCCCGTTGAAGCCTTGGGCAGCCAGCGCCAGACGCCGCGCCTGCTTGAGGGAAAAAGACAGTTCAGCGGGCATGTGCATCTCCTTTGTATGCTCGCAAACTACCTGACCGCAGGGGTCCGTGTGTAGCCCGATTTGCATCATTTGCCCAACGGATCATTCCAGAAATGCCGGTGACGCTCAGGGTCGACATCCGCACGCGTCAGCCCGATATCCTTGAGTGACTCATCCGTCAGGCCCGCCAGGAGCTGACGCTCGCGGTGCAAGGCAGACCAGCGGGAAATCCGTTGAAACAGCCCGGAAAACGGCCGCGTCACCATTAATACATAGCCTCTTTGACCTTTCATCATCTCGCCCTCCAGTGGGGATGACTGAAGTCTGTGCCTGGCGCTATGATCAATCCAACGAATGTTTCTTATGCAATACATCTCGGAGATTGATCATTTGCCCAGCTACCCGAGTATCGACACTGAAGTGCTGCGCACCTTCGTCGCCATCGCCGATCAAGGCGGCTTTACCCGCGCCGGCGAGCAGGTCAATCGCACACAGTCGGCGGTGAGCATGCAAATGAAGCGCCTGGAAGAAGACATCTTGCAACGCAAGCTCTTCGCTCGCGATGGCCGCCAGGTCAAGCTCACGCCCGAGGGCCAGGTACTGCTGGGGTATGCGCGGCGCATCCTGAAGTTGCACAGCGAGGTGTTCAATACGTTACGCGAGCCGCACATGGTCGGGCTGGTACGTATCGGGACACCAGATGATTACGTGATGCGCTTTTTGCCGGGCATCCTCAAGCGTTTTTCCAAAGCCTATCCCCTGATCCAGATTGAAATGCACTGCGAGGCGTCAACCGTTCTGATGCAGCGCCAGGACCTGGACCTGACCGTGATCAGCCGCGTACAAGGCGATGACATCGGCGAGTTGCTGCGGATTGAACGGCTGGCCTGGGCCGCATCGGCATGCTTCTGCGTGGAAGAGCACGCCACCCTGCCCCTGGCGGTCTCAGGCACGGACTGTTTTGGCACCCAGTGGGCCTGCGCGGCGCTGGACGCACAGGGCCGTGAATATCGCCTGGCCTATCACAGCTCAAACGGAGCCGCGATCCAGGCGGTGGTCGGCGCCGGCCTGGCGGTAACGGTCAGCATGGAAAGCCTGATAAGCGATGAACTGCGGGTCTTGGGGCCAGCCGAAGGGTTCCCGCCCTTGCCTTCGGCCAACCTGCGCCTGCTGCGCAACCCGCGCACCACTTCGCCGATCACCGAGTGCCTGGCGGACTACATCATCGAAGGCTTCAAACTTTAAACATCAGCATCACTGCGCACACCACCAGGAAGCCGCAGAACAAACCGCGTAACCGCCGTTCGGGCAAGGTATGGGCCACCTTCACTCCCCAACTGATGCTCAGCAGGCCGCCAATAGCCAGGGGGACGCCGATCAGCCAGTCCACTTCATGGTGCCAGGCATAAGTCACCAGCGTGACACCGGTGCTGGGCAACGCCAGGGCCAGGGACAAGCCTTGGGCCACCACTTGGCTGGTGCCGAAAATACTGGTCAGGACCGGCGTCGCGACCACCGCGCCACCCACCCCGAACAAACCGCCCATCGATCCCGATACCGCGCCCAGCACGCCAAGCCAGGGCCAGGAATAACGCATCTGCGTCGAAGGCGGCGCATTGTGGGTGAACATGCGCACCAGGTTATAGGCCGACAACGCCAGCAAAAATGCAATAAAGCCGATCCGCATGACCCCGGCATCAATGCCCACCGCCCAGATTGATCCGAGCCAGGCGAAGCAAAAGCCCATCACCCCCAGCGCTAATGCGTGACGCAGCTCAATGCGATTGCGCTGGTGATAGCGCCACAGCGCAAGCATCACATTCGGCACCACCATTACCAACGCCGTGCCCTGGGCGATTTGTTGGTCCAAGCCAAACACCACACCCAGGACCGGGATCGCAATCAGGCCGCCGCCAATGCCGAACAAGCCGCCAACCGTGCCCAATGCCAGGCCCAGCACTACATACATCGCCACATCAACCACAATGTCTTACTCCGCCGACACAATCGTTGCATGCTACGCCGTCAGGTCTGGCAGGGAAACGCACAGCAGCGCACAATGGCTGTGCCGATTTCGCACAAGCACTGATGCAATGAACCCTAATACCTTGACCGATCAACTGGGCCTGTTTCTCGATGTCCTGGAGGCTGGGAGCTTTTCCGCCGCGGCCCGCCGTCATCCATTGACCCCGTCGGCTGTAGCCCGGCGCATTGATAGCCTGGAAAACTCCGTAGGCAGCCGATTGTTTCTGCGCAGCACCCACGCGGTAGTCCCCACGCCTGCCGGCCTGGCGTTTGCCGAACGGGCGCGACGGATCGTTCGCGAACTGCAACTGGCCCGGGCCGAAGCCGTGTCCTTGAGTCATGCGCCTGAAGGCCTTATACGCGTGGACGCCCCCGCCGCCTTCGGCCGACGGCATCTGGCACCAGCCATCGCAGACTTTCTCACGGTGTACCCGGGGCTGGACGTGCATTTGCACCTGATCGATAGCTTCGTCGACATGCAGGGCGAGCACCTGGGGAAGGTCGACCTGGTGCTACGCGCGGGCCATATCGTCGATAGCCGGCTGATCGCTACGCCCTTGGCCAGCATCGTGCGGATCGCCTGTGCCAGCCCGACGTACCTGAAAAACCGTGGCACGCCGACTCACCCAAGGCAGTTGAATGAGCATGACGGCCTCGATTGGGAGGGCTTGGCCCCGCTATTTGCCTGGCGTTTCGAGCTGGATGGGCGCAAGAACACTTTTCGTCCGCAACGCATACGCATGAGCGCCAATAATGCCGAGGCATTGTTGTCTGGCGCCCTCGCGGGGCTGGGCATCGCACATCTGCCCACGTGGCTGGCCAGCGAGTACCTGGTACGCGGCGAACTGGTGCCGTTGTTCTGCGAAAATGGCCTGCCTAACCCCGAAACTGCCGGCATTTATGCGCTGCGCCTCGAACAACAGGCCAATGCCCGGAGTCGCTTGCTGCTGGAATACCTCAAGGCGCGTTTCAGCCCGGTTCCGCCTTGGGATCTGGCGTTGCAAAGCGGCTTGGGCTGACCCTCCAGACAGAATTATCTGGCGCGTTAAAGATTTGCCCGCTAGATTCCAGATTAACTGCGTTTTAAGGCACCGCCATGACCAAGACCCCTGATCCATGCGAATCTCTGTTACTGGGAAACCAACTGTGTTTTGCCCTGCACTCCACGTCCCTGCTGATGACCAAGGTCTACAAACCCCTGCTCCAAGCCTTGGGCCTGACCTACCCGCAATACCTGGCAATGATGGTGCTGTGGGAAGAGGACGGCCTGACCGTGGGCGAGATCAGCAACCGCCTGCTCACCGATCCGGGTTCCCTCACCCCTTTGCTCAAGCGCCTGGAAGTGGAAGGCCTGCTGAGCCGCACGCGCAGCCGCGAAGATGAACGGGTGGTGGTGGTGCAACTGACCGAAGCCGGCCGAACCTTGCGCAACCAAGCCATGGATATTCCTCAATGCATCCTCGGCGCGAGCGGGTTGAGCATGGAGCAATTGCGCAACCTGCAAACTGACTTGCTGGCGTTGCGCGCCAATCTGCAAGACAGCCTCTAGCCCTGCTGCTGATCAGTTAAGCGACAGCGGGCTTGCTCGCGCGAAACGTCGACGATAACGCGTGAATCCTGAATAAACGCGGCGCTTTTGAGTGCTTCGCGGGCAAGCACGCGCCTTCAAAAGGCCCCCATGCGGTGGCTGATGGAGCAATTTCCTGAAATTTATATTGCGCACTAAATATTTGCGCGATACATTTATCTCGCCACTTACTTAGCGCGCTAAATTTTAGCGCAAAAACAGCGAGGAATTACCCATGAAAACGCTCTATACCGCAGTCGCCACCGCCACCGGCGGCCGTGATGGTCGCGCCGTTTCCAGCGACAACGTCCTCGACGTCAAACTGGCTACCCCCAAAGAACTGGGCGGTGCCGGTGGTCAGGCCACCAACCCTGAACAACTGTTTGCCGCCGGTTATTCCGCTTGCTTTATCGGCGCCCTGAAATTCGTCGCCAGCCAGAGCAAACGCAAGATCCCTGACGACGCATCGATCACCGCGCATGTCGGCATCGGCCAGATTCCCGGTGGTTTCGGCCTGGATATCGACTTGCACGTCAACCTGCCCGGTTTGACTCAGGCCGACGCACAGAGTCTGGTCGAGGCGGCCCACCAGGTTTGCCCTTACTCCAACGCCACACGTGGCAACGTCGATGTGCGCCTGCACGTCACCGTCTAATCCCGATCCCGCACCGGAGAAGATCATGAACACATTTGGCAAAACCGTGACTGGCACCTTGCTCACCCTGTCCATTTCCAGCGCCTATGCAGCAGGCGCGGATGTCGAGCACAACACCCAGGCGTTTCTCGACGCATTGAACAGCGGTACCGGCAAGCCCATTGAGCACCTGGCGCCCGAGCAAGCCCGCGCTGTGCTCAGCGGCGCCCAGGCCGGGGTGAAGCTGACTCTGCCCAAGGCTGATATCAGCCAGAAGACCATTCAGGTCGATGGCCAGCCCCTGGAACTGACGATCGTGCGTCCGGCAGGGGTCGAAGGGACATTGCCGGTGTTCATGTTCTTCCACGGTGGCGGCTGGGTGTTGGGGGATTTCCCGACGCACGAACGGCTGGTGCGCGATCTGGTGGTGGGGTCGGGGGCCGCGGCGGTATTCGTCAACTACACGCCTTCCCCGGAAGCGCGTTATCCCGTTGCCATCAACCAGGCGTACGGCGCCACCCAATGGGTGGCCGAGCATGGCAAAGAGATCAACGTCGACGGCAAGCGCCTGGCGGTCGCCGGTAACAGCGTTGGCGGCAATATGGCGGCGGTGGTCAGCCTGATGGCCAAGGACAAGGGCACCCCGTCGCTCAAGTTTCAACTGTTGCTATGGCCTGTGACCGACGCCAACTTCGAAACGGCGTCCTACAACCAATACGCCGAAGGTCATTTCCTGACCAAAAACATGATGAAATGGTTCTGGGACAACTACACCACCGACGCCAGGCAGCGCGCCGAGATTTATGCCTCGCCGCTGCGTGCGACGGCCGCACAACTCAAAGGCCTGCCGCCCGCCCTGGTGCAAACCGCTGGCGCCGACGTATTGCGCGATGAAGGTGAAGCCTATGCCCGCAAACTGGATGAGGCTGGCGTAGCTGTCACGTCGGTGCGCTACAACGGCATGATCCATGATTACGGCTTGCTCAACGTGGTCAGCCAGGTGCCTGCGGTGCGCTCCGCCCTGTCGCAAGCTGCGGAAGAGCTCAAGCGACACCTGAAATAGCCACATGCTGCAAAGACCGCGCCCAAGAAAAAGCCCGACACACTGGTCGCAATGCTGTTCAGTTAAGCAAGTGAAGCGCCTGTTACCGCTCTTGTGGCGAGGGGGCTTGTCCCCCGTTGGGCTGCGCAGCAGCCCTCAAACCTGCCACCCCGGTTTGACTGGACGACCGGGGAGGCCTTTTAGGGGCTGCTGCGCAGCCCAACGGGGGCGATACGGCGTTCCGGCAAGCCCTCTCGCCACAGAAGGGTGTTCGGCACGCGACTTTCTTAACTGAACAGCATTACGACACACTGGTCGGGCTTTCTTTCGTAGCGGTGACGCCGGAATTACTTCTTGGCGCGACCTTTGTACGAACCACCTTCGCGGGTGTCGATCTCGATCAGGTCGCCGATTTCGATGAAGTCGGCCACTTGCAGTTCGGTACCGTTAGCCAGCTTGGCAGGCTTCATCACTTTGCCCGAAGTGTCGCCGCGAGCGGAACCTTCGGTGTAGTCGACCTTACGCACGATGGTGGTCGGCAGCTCTACGGAAACCAGGCGCTCTTCGAAGAAAATGGCTTCGCAGACGTCTTCCATGCCTTCTTCGATGAACGGCAGAACGGCTTCGATGTCTTCAGCGTTCAGCTCGTACATGGTGTAGTCGGTGGTGTCCATGAACGTGTAGGTGTCGCCGCTGATGAAGGACAGGGTCGCTTCCTTGCGGTCGAGGATCACGTCGTCCAGTTTGTCATCGGCGCTGTAGACGATCTCGGTCTTGTAACCGGTCAGCAGGTTCTTCAGCTTGGTCTTCATGATTGCGCTGTTACGACCAGACTTGGTGAACTCAGCTTTCTGAACCAGCCAAGGGTCGTTTTCGAGACGGATCACTGTACCGGGTTTCAGTTCTTTACCAGTTTTCATTGCGTATATCCGAAATTTGGATGGGATTTACAAAAATCAAGGTCGCGTATCATATCCAACTTTCATAAAACTGTACCAGCGCCGTCGCAAGATCGGCCTGCAAGCCTCGTTCCAGACACCATTTTTCGGCGTGGTGTGTCACTTCGGGCCAGTGTTCAAGCAGCCTTGTCCAGCTTGCGGCCATGTCGCCATCGGCATTCCAGGCCTGACAAAGGGCAATCAGCGCGGCTTTCGCGGCCGGGGACAAGCCTTGGGTGTAGAGGGTAAGGAAAGCATCGAGCTTGTCCAGGTGAATGTCTTCGTCCTGACGGTAGATGTGCCATAACAGCGGACGCCCGGCCCATTGCGCACGCACGAAAGAGTCTTCGCCGCGTACCGCGTTGAAATCACAGCACCATAACAAGCGGTCGTATTGCTCCTGGCGCATGAAGGGCAGCACCTGCACGGTCAAGGCGCCTCGTCGATGCACGTCACCCACCGCCAGCGTCTCGACTTGCAGCCAACGCTGCAGGTCACCGAGGATGCGTCCTTCCGGCACCAACAGATGCGTGGCTGGCTTCTGCGCAGCCAGCACTTCCAGCCAACTCGCCAGCCCGGCATTTTCGTAGGCAAACAGCGACATTAACCGCGTGCCCGCCATAGGAAACACACCCAGTGATTGCAGGAATTGTTGTTGCGCACCAGGGTCACGCTGGAACGCCTGACGTCGATCGACCAACCCCGTCTCGCGTAACAAGCCCCCCGTGCCCGGGCCAAATCCCGGAAAGAAGAAATACTTCTGCACGCCCTTGAACTTCACCGACGGCAGGCCGTGACAGCCCACCACCCACTCCTCGGCGCTCAAATAGTCCAGGTTCATCCACAACGGCACGCGTTCACGCTGCGCCATGCCTTCCATATAGTCATGGGGCAACTGACAGGCAAATGCAGCAATCACCACATCCGCAGGCTCTGTGGTCGTCCAGTCCCGCGGCCAGTGACGCACGTCCACGCCCTCCTGCCATTGCTGCGTCAACTGCACATCCACCTCGGGACACATGCGCTCGAAGGCGCGCAAGTCATCGACCCACAACCGCACCGCGCAGGCGTGTTCCGCCGCCAACTGTCGGGCAAGGCGCCACGTCACGCCGATGTCGCCAAAGTTATCCACGACGCTGCAAAAAATATCCCAGCGGGCTTTCATTCCGGGCTCCAACACTCAAAGGCTCGATTGTCCGCATAAATGTGGCAATGCAGAAGGGTTGATAAGGATTATTCTGCAAAGAGGCTGTGCGACAATCCGCAACTTGCCGAAGCTGCCCGCCAGGAGGCCATCATGTCTGAACGCCCGTTATCGATGCTCAAGCTCAGTATCGGCATTGCCCTGGGCCTGTGGCTGGGTTTTATCGCCATCGCGCTGACCGGCTGGCTGGCTACTCGCTATTTACCCGGGCATCCCCTGGCGCCACTTGCCGAGGCCATTCAACAGCCAGGCAAGGCGCCGCCCGCGGTTGCCGAACCGCCGGATCGGATGTTTGAGCAGTACCAGGAAAACCTGCGCAAGCAGGAACAACAACAGACACTGGACCAGGCCCGCAATAACTCGCGCAACCTGTCCAACCCCAAATGCCAGTTCTGGCTCCAGCAGGACCAGAACGCCCCTAGCGAAAAAAGCCGGGCCAATGTCCTGCAATTTTGTGATTGATCAGAAAGCTTTCCATGAATAAACACGCCGTGCACCACCTGATCCTGGAAAAACTCGTCGCCGATCTCGATGTCGCCCAGCGCGCCGCGCAAACCGCCTACGAAACCGCGACCCATGAAGAAAATATCGCCGAGAACAAGTACGACACTTTGGGCCTGGAGGCCTCTTATCTCGCCGCTGGGCAAGCCAAGCGAGTCGAAGAGATCAAGCAGGCGCTGACGCTTTGCCAGAACCTGAGCCTGCGTGCCTATGATGAGCAGCGCGGGATTGAAATGGGTTCGCTGTTGGGGCTCGAGGATGAGCAGGGTCGCCAGCAGTGGCTGTTTCTGGCGCCGGATGCAGCAGGTTTGAAAGTGGACGTGGTCGGGCAACCGGTGACCGTCATCACCCCACGCTCACCGCTGGGCAACAGCCTGCTGGGCAAGTTCGAAGGGGATGACGTGGAGATTGTGGTGGCAGGCGCTCGGCAACAGTTCGCTGTTACCGAGGTCAAGTGAGCCGATCAGTGAACCGGTAGCTCGACGCCGTCGAACAGCTCTTCCAGCTCCTGCTTGTTGTGGCACTGGATGGCCTTGGCCATGACTTCGCGGGTCAGGTGCGGCGCAAATTTCTCGATAAAGTCGCACATGAAGCCACGCAGGAAGGTGCCACGACGGAAACCGATCTTGGTCACGCTGGACTCAAACAGCTCGCTGGCATCCAACACCACCAGATCGCTGTCGAGTTTGCTGTCGACCGCCATCTTGGCCACGATACCGACGCCCAGGCCCAGGCGTACATAGGTTTTGATCACATCGGCGTCCGCCGCGGTGAACACCACTTTCGGCGTCAGCCCACGGTGACTGAAGGCTTCGTCCAGCTTGGAGCGGCCGGTGAAGCCGAACACGTAGGTCACAATCGGGTATTCCGCCAGGGCTTCGAGGGTCAGCTTCGGCAATTTGGCCAGTGGATGGCCCTGGGGAACCACCACGCAGCGGTTCCAGCGGTAGCACGGCATCATCACCAGGTCACCGAACAGCTCCAGGGCTTCGGTGGCGATGGCGAAGTCGACAGTCCCGTCCGCGGCCATCTCGGCGATCTGCATCGGCGAGCCCTGGTGCATGTGCAGGGCCACGTCCGGATATTGCTTGATAAACGCACTGATGATCGGCGGCAGCGCATAACGGGCCTGGGTATGCGTGGTGGCAATCGACAAGGTGCCCTTTTTCTCGTTGGAGAATTCCTGGGCGATCTGCTTGATGCTTTCAACCTTGCGCAAAATCTCCCCGGCCGTGGTGATGATGCGCTCACCGGCGGGCGTGACGCGGGTCAGGTGCTTGCCACTGCGCGCGAACACTTCGACGCCCAGCTCGTCTTCGAGCAGGCGGATCTGCTTGCTGATACCCGGTTGCGAGGTGTAAAGGCTTTGCGCCGTGGCGGAAACGTTGAGGTCGTGGTGCGCCACTTCCCAGATGTAGCGCAATTGTTGAAGCTTCATATGTGTCCCTCAAGCAGATAGACGCCAGGGTATCAGCGACGATATATAACTATATTAAAGGTAATGAAGACAAATCTAGAACTTTTTTATCGCTTTGTCCCTCACACGTCATCACTGCGCCGACACTGCAACAACGGCACCAGATACACCGGCACCTTGGACAACTGCAACACCCGGGCAGCGGTGCGCCCCAAGGGGATGGCCACACCCGGCCCCTGACTGTGACTACCTACGATCAATAAATCCACAGAGAGTTTCTCTGCCTGGGCAAGAATCGCCTGGGCAGGATCGCCCTGGATCACCCGCACCGACCGAATCAACAGCAAGTCCTGCTCGCCATCCGCCAGCTCCTCACGAAAACTGTCCAGTACTCGCTGCTCGATGCTCGCCATCACCCTCTTCAACCCTTGGGCCTGCCAATCATTGAGGGCCTCATCGTCAAGATAGCTTTGCAGGACGGATTCGGCGAACAGGCCGATGGGCTCGACCACATGAATCACATACAGATCAGCCTTGAACGTTCGCGCCATCGCCAGTGCGTGCTGCATCACATAGGGCGCATACACGCCGAGGTCCGTGGCGTACAACATCGAACGAATCATAGAACCTCCTGGGGTGCCAGGATGGCGGGGATTGCTTCAGCTTAGCAGCGCCCTGGAGATTTCGATGGACTCAAGGGGCCTGGACTTTCAGTTCGTTGCTGATGCCGTGAGGAACGTGTCCAGTAGCTACTACCTCTCTGGCTCTCTCGCAATGACCGGCCTGGTCGTCAAAAAACACATCGGCGGCGAATGCCTCGAGAAACGCCGATTTATCCAGCCCACCCAGGAACAGTGACTCATCCAGCCGAATATCCCACTCACGCAAGGTGCGAATCACGCGCTCATGGGACGGCGCCGAACGGGCCGTTACCAGCGCCGTGCGGATCGGGCATAACTCATCGGGAAACTCTCGCTGCAACAGATTGAGAGCGGCCAGGAAGCCTTTGAACGGTCCGCCACGCAAGGGCTCGCGGGCGGACTGCCGCTCGCTGGCCTGAAACGCTTCCAGACCGCCGGACTGATAAATACGCTCCGACTCGTCGGAAAAGAGCACCGCGTCGCCATCGAAGGCAATCCGCAACTCGGCACTCGAAGCCCGGCGGGCGCCGCCGGACAAGATAGTCGCCGCAGCGAACCCGGCATCCAGAGCACTGCGTACATCTTCTGCGTGGGTGGAAAGAAACAGGTGACAGCCAAATGCCGACAAATACGGATAAGGACTGCGCCCACCGACGAACGCGGCGCGGGAGATATCCAGGTCGTAATGCTGAATCGAGTTGAACACACGCAAGCCGGTGTCCGCGCTGTTACGCGACACCAGCACCACTTCGACCCGCGCGCGTCCCAGGCTGGCGTTGAGACTCAGGAGTTTCTTGACCAGGGGGAAGGCATCGCCCGGCTCGAGGATTTCCTCCTCATGATCAATCTGATACTTGCGATACGTCTCGACACCTTCGGCCAGGTAGACCTTATGGCTCTCGCTCAGGTCGAACAGCGCCCGCGAGGAAATCGCCAGCACCAGTTTGTCGCTCATTCCTTTCGCCATGCTCGCTCCTCAGCGGTTGCGTCGATCGATAAAGCTCAACGCCTGATACAACGCCTGCATGCGGGGTAGTTCGCACCCCGCCGCCCTGACGGCAGCCAACGGGCGGGCGTAGATCGCTGCCAGCTCCAATGGGCGCTTGTGCACGTGATCGTGATACATGCTTGGCCAGTAATCGGTCAATTGCTCGGTCATGCTGAACATCTGCTCGGCATAGCTGGCGGCAATTTCATGCCCGCATGCCTGGGCTCCCTGCACCACTTCAGCCATCAACGCCTGAATCATTTCACGACTCGACTCATCAGCCATCAATGCCGTGGTGCCCGCCCCCAGCAACACCGAAAGCCCGTTGTACGGCACATTCCAGACCAATTTGTGCCAGCGGGCCTGATGCAGGTTGGGCATGGCCTGGGAATCAATCCCGGCCTGCTGGAAAAGCCCGGCGCCTGCCTCGACAATGGCCTGGCGGCGCACCTCGTCGTTGGCGGCACTGCCACTGTGATAGCCAAGATTGACTCGGCCCAATGCCTGATGTTCGACAATGCCGGGACCGGAGCGATGCACGCAGATGTAACACAGCCCGCCGAGCAAATGCAGTGACTCGGGCAGGTGCTCCCGCAAACGGTCTTCGACATCCAGCCCGTTTTGCAGCAACACCACTTTGGCATCCGGCGCCGCCACTTGCGCAAGGGTCGGTGCGAGTTCGACGTTATCAGTGGTTTTAGTCCCCACCAGCAACCAGTCGCAAGGCGGCATGTCCGCTGCGCAGGCATACGCCTGGACCGGGTTCAGGCTGATTGCGCCATGCACCGCGCTATTGAGCTGCAAGCCGCGCTGACTGACCGCCTGGTATTCGCTGCGCAATAAAAAATGCACGTCGAACCCGGCCCGCGCCAGCATCAAGCCATAAAATCCACCGATGGCACCGGTGCCGATAATGCCGATCCGGGGCGTGTGGGGTGCTGTATCCGTCATCGCATCTCCTCTGGTTCTCGTTCAAGCGCCGCCCGCACACTATCAGGCCGGGCGACAACGCGCGCAATTGCCCATTGTCGCGCAGGCGTGTTACGCGCTAAGGTTCGGCACCCCCGCTGCATTTAAATCATGCTGTGCTCCGCCGCACGGGGATCGCTGGCGGCCGGCACCCGTGACCCTGACGAGTAACACGATGGCTGATTTACCAATCAACGACCTGAACGTCGAATCCAATGAGACACTGATCACGCCCGATCAGCTCAAGCGTGAAATCCCTTTGAGCGACGCTGCCCTGCAGACCGTCACCAAGGGCCGCGAAGTCATTCGTGAGATCCTCGACGGCACTGACCATCGCCTGTTCGTGGTGATCGGACCTTGCTCGATCCACGACCTCAAGGCTGCCCACGAGTACGCCGAGCGTCTCAAGGTGCTGGCTGCGGAAGTGTCCGACACCTTGTACCTGGTGATGCGTGTCTACTTTGAGAAACCCCGGACCACCGTCGGCTGGAAAGGCTTGATCAACGACCCGTACCTGGACGACTCGTTCAAGATCCAGGACGGCTTGCACATCGGCCGCCAGTTGCTGCTGGACCTGGCTGAAATGGGCCTGCCGACGGCGACCGAGGCCCTCGATCCGATTTCCCCGCAGTACCTGCAGGATTTGATCAGTTGGTCGGCCATCGGCGCACGTACCACCGAATCGCAAACCCACCGGGAAATGGCCTCGGGCCTGTCCTCGGCGGTCGGCTTCAAGAACGGCACCGATGGCGGCCTGACCGTGGCCATCAACGCCCTGCAGTCGGTCTCCAGCCCGCACCGTTTCCTGGGGATCAACCAGGAAGGTGGGGTTTCCATCGTCACCACCAAAGGCAACGCCTACGGGCACGTTGTACTGCGCGGCGGCAACGGCAAGCCCAACTATGATTCGGTCAGTGTGGCCCTGTGCGAGCAAGCGCTGGCCAAGGCGAAGATCAAGCCGAACATCATGGTCGATTGCAGCCACGCCAACTCCAACAAGGATCCGGCATTGCAGCCACTGGTGATGGAGAACGTCGCCAATCAGATCCTGGAAGGCAACCAGTCGATCATCGGGCTGATGGTCGAAAGCCATCTGAACTGGGGTTGCCAGGCGATTCCAAAGGATCTGGCCGACCTGCAATACGGCGTGTCGATCACCGATGCATGCATCGACTGGTCCGCTACCGAGACCACTCTGCGCAGCATGCGCGCCAAGCTCAAGGACGTACTGCCCAAGCGCAAGCGCACCTGATTGCAGACTGCGCACACAAAAACGCCGGGCTTAGCCCGGCGTTTTTCATGATCGCTGAATCAGTTCACAACTTCGCCGCGTGGCGCTGATGGCGCTCCATGTAACGTTCGACGTAGGAACACGACGGGATCACTGTGTAACCCATTCCCTCGGCGTATTGCAGCGCCTGTTCGGTCAGCGCAGCGGCAATGCCGCGCCCACGCAGGGCATTGGGCACAAATGTGCGATAAATATCCAGGGTCTGTTTGCCCAAGTCCATATAGGTCAGATAAGCACGATGACCGTCCACGGTGGTCTCGAACTGATGACCAGCCTGGTCATGGTGGATGGACAACGCCTCGCTCATCACTACTCCTCGCGGGTCTTGGTTTATGACCCCTACCTTACCGATGTTTTTCCGGCGAAGGAACATCTACGCCACGCGTGCCGGGTTTCGACAACGAGAAAGCCTTATAGCGCTCACAACCAGCCTGTCGGAATAGTAGACGCCAAACCCGCCACGGCTCAAGACGCACTCATCATCCCTCATGACTGGCTGACATAGAAAGGGCCGATCGAGCATCCTGAAGTCGATGGCCTGAACATTGCCGGCAGTTGAACCTTGAGACGAACAGACGTTCTTAAAGTCACCGCAACAGGCATAAAAGATACCGGCAGGCGAAAAGACGATCTGAACACTAGTAGTCGGGCCGATATATAAATGGACAGCACCTTACAACCTCAAACACTGGCCAGGGGGCGCTTTCAGCGCGGGATCGAGTCTTCTGGAACAGCTCAAACGCTGGACATTTTTTATACAAAACCGCTAAAGATTGACCCAAATAGATTCGCCGAAAGATTTTTTTTTGCTTCTTGCGTTACGTCAGTTTACTTACTACAAGTAATGGGTAGTATGTACGCCGGCTATTAGCTCACTCTGAGAAAGTAGCCATTAAATAGAAAGTCCTTGAAGGGGAACACGATGAACAACGTTCTGAAATTCTCTGCTCTGGCTCTGGCCGCAGTTCTGGCTACCGGTTGCAGCAGCGTATCCAAAGAAACCGAAGCTCGTCTGACTGCAACTGAAGACGCAGCAGCTCGCTCCCAGGCCCGTGCAGACGAAGCCTACCGTAAAGCTGATGAAGCTCTGGCTGCTGCTCAAAAAGCACAACAGACTGCTGACGAAGCTAACGAGCGCGCTCTGCGCATGCTTGAAAAAGCAAGCCGCAAGTAATAATCCCTCGGGGTTGTTATCAAGCCGATCCATTCTTGGATCGGCTTTTTATTGCCCGCAATTCGGGCGCGGGCGGAGGAAAAGCCCGGCAGGACGCCTGTAGGAGCAAGCTTGCTCGCGAAGGTCGTTAACCATGACGCGGGAAATCCGGCATCCCGCTAAACCCCGCCGGCCGAACGCAGACAGTGCGCAGTGGCTATCCCTTTACTACTGCAGATCCACCGGCGCGCTGGTCACCATCGTCGCCTCGCCTGGAACTCCGATCTCCGTCGGCAAACCATCTTCGGCCGCGACCACGTTCCGCACTTCATCCCAGTTGACGCGCAGGTTGTTCGACAAGTCTTCGCGCTTGAGCAAGGCGTTGATCACCGCCGTGTGCTTGTCCACCACCGACGGCGTGCCATCGTCGTTCAAGGGCGTGTGCGCTTCCAGGTAGACCTTGCCACCGCTCATGCCGAACTTGTACGCCTCACTGATAATCCGCACCGGCGTGCCCACCGGCACCCTATCCGCCAGCTCGAGCACATTTTCGTTGAACATGCGGAAGCAACCATGACTGGTACGCGTGCCAATCCCGAACTTCTTGTTGGAACCGTGGATCAGGTAACCCGGCGTGCCCAGGGTGAACTTGAACGGGCCCAGCGGGTTGTCGGGGCCGGCGGGCACCACATTGGGCAGCGGATCACCTTCGGCGGCGTGCTCGGCCTTGATTGAAGCGGGCGGCGTCCAGGTCGGGTTCGGCGTCTTGGCGATGATGCTGGTATGGGCAATCGGCGAGCCCCAGCCTTCACGACCGATCCCAAGGGGGAACGTATAAACCACATCCTGACCCTTGGGGTAGTAATACAAGCGGTACTCCGCCAGGTTGATCACGATGCCCTCTCGCGGCCCCGGCGGCAGGATGAAACGGGTCGGCAGCACAATGTCCGCCCCCGTTCCCGGCAACCAGGCATCGACGCCCGGGTTGGCCGCGACCATCTCCGCATAGCCAAGATCGTAGGTCACCCCCAGATCGGCAAACGTATCTTCGTACTTGGCCTTGATCACCTGGACCTGGCCGACAATGTCTTCACCCGGTGGTGGCAAGGGCAACTGCAAGGCCATGGCGGGACCGGCTGCACACAGTGCAGCGAGAGACAGGCAGCGGGTGACGGCAGGGAAGCGCGACAACATCCGGAAAATCCTTCGCAGATCGACGGGTAGTAAAATTCGATTGTACACGCGATGCAAGCTGCAAGCCCTAAGCTTGTCGCTTGTGGCTTACCGCTTGCAACTGCCCCTATAACTCAAAGCGCAACTCGGGCCAGATAGGCGGTGTACCGCGTTTTTGCGACTCGAGAATCGCCCGGCACAGTGGGCACAGGCGCTGATCCTGGAAGATCGAGCGATCCACCGAAGACCAACGCGGTTGAGCCGGCAGCAACGTGCCACAGAGCGTGCGATCAATAGAACCGCCCAGCTCCAGTTGACGTGTCACCAGGTGCACCCGTACTTCCTGGCAGGCGAACAGATCCAGCTGCTCGTCAGGCTCGATCAGTTGGTAGGCAAACAGGGACCAGGCAGGACGCGACGACATCGGGGGCTCCAAATCGGGGGCGCCACCTTAGCCGAAAGACCGCGGCTAGAAAAGCGTCATAGCAGCGGTTTTAGCGTCGGCCAGACATTTTCCAGCAACTTGCTCTGCGCACCGACTGCCGGGTGAATGCCATCGGCCTGCATCAGCTGCGAATTGCCCCCCACCCCTTCAAGGAAAAACGGCACCAGCGGGACGTTCTTTTCCTTGGCCAAGGTGGCATAGACCTCGGCAAAGGCCTGGGTGTAGCGCGGGCCATAATTGGGCGGCAACTGCATGCCCAACAACAGCACTTTGGCGCCAACGGCCTGGGAGCGCTCGATCATCGACGCAAGATTTTGTTGCAATTGCCCGGGAGGCTGGCCGCGAAGGCCGTCATTGCCACCCAATTCGATGATCACCAGTTCGGGCTTATGCTCTGCAAGTGCCGCAGGCAGCCGGGCCAGGCCTCCAGCACTGGTGTCGCCACTGATGGAGGCATTGACCACTTTATCGTCAAACCCCTCGCGCTTGAGCCGTTGTTCCAGCAGCGCTACCCACCCTTTGCGGGTATCCAGGCCGAAACCGGCACTGATACTATCGCCAACGATCAGGACTGTACCCGCCGCTGCGCCCTGGGCCACGCACATCAAGGCCAGGCCAGCACTCAAAAACCACATTCGCATCGGATTCTCCATGGGCGCAAGCATTCTCACCGCGCGGGACCTCAGCAAAGTGGTCCCCAGCGCGGAAGGTGAACTGACTATCCTGCACCAACTGAGCCTGGAACTGAACAAGGGCGATAGCCTGGCTATCGTTGGCGCCTCCGGCTCCGGCAAATCCACCCTCCTCGGCCTGTTGGCCGGCCTTGACCTGCCCAGCAGCGGTGAAGTGACTCTCGCCGGTCAAGCCCTGAGCACCCTTGACGAAGACCAGCGCGCGCGAATCAGAGCCGAACACGTGGGCTTTGTGTTCCAGTCGTTCCAGTTGCTGGACAGCCTCAACGCGCTGGAAAACGTCATGCTGCCGCTGGAACTGGATGGCCGCAAGGACGCCCGTGAACGAGCCCGGCACCTGCTGGAGCGCGTCGGCCTGGGCCAGCGCCTGAGCCACTCGCCGCGCCAGCTCTCCGGCGGCGAGCAGCAACGGGTGGCGATTGCCCGGGCCTTCGCCGCGGAACCCGACGTGCTCTTCGCCGATGAGCCCACCGGCAATCTCGACAGCCATACCGGCGAACGCATCAGCGATCTGCTCTTCGAACTCAACAAAGAAAACGGCACAACCCTGGTGCTGGTGACCCATGACGAGCGCCTGGCCCATCGTTGCCGCCGCCTGATCCGTCTTGAAGCCGGCCTGATGGTCGCGCCACTGGAGCCTTGATGGCACGTTTGCCGCTGTTGCGCCTGTTCAGCCTTGCACTACGTCAATTGCTGCGTGATGCCCGCGCCGGTGAATTGCGTGTGTTGTTCTTTGCTCTGTTGGTGGCCGTGGCGGCCAGCACCGCCATCGGTTATTTCGGGGCACGCCTCAACGGCGCAATGGCGCTGCGCGCCACCGAATTCCTCGGTGCCGACCTGGTACTGGAAGGCAGCTCCCCAGCCCGCGCCGAACAGATCAGAAGCGGCATCGAACTGGGCCTGGAGCATGCCCGCGTGGTGGAGTTCTCCAGCGTCATCGCCACCGACAACGGTATCCAGCTGTCGAGCATCAAGGCGGTCAACGAGCAGTATCCGTTGCGCGGCGAACTGAAAAGCGCCGCCGAACCCTTTGCCGAGGAAACCTCGGGAGGCGGCCCGAAACCAGGAGAAGCCTGGGTCGAGGCACGACTGTTGACAGCGCTGGATCTGAAAATCGGCGACAGCATCGACGTCGGCATGAAACCCCTGCGCATGACTCGCGTACTCACGTACGAACCGGATCGTGCCGGCAACCTCTACAGCTTGACGCCACGGGTAATGATCAATCTGGCCGACCTTGAGGCCACGGGCGTGGTTCAACCCGGCAGCCGAGTCAGTTACCGCGAGCTGTGGCGCGGGCCGCCAGCCAGCACCGCCCTGCAAACCTATCGCGACCTGATCGAGCCGGGCATCGCCGCCAACCAGCGCCTGCAAGACGCGCGGGACGGCAACCAGCAAATCGGCGGCGCCCTGGGCAAGGCCGAGCGCTACCTGAATATGGCCAGCCTGGTGGCGGTGTTGCTGTCCGGCGTGGCCGTGGCCCTCTCGGCGAATCGTTTTGCCAGCCGGCGTTTCGATGCCAGCGCCCTGTTGCGCTGCCTCGGGTTGTCGCGGCGCGAAACCATGCTGCTGTTCAGCGTGCAACTGAGCGTCCTGGGCTTGCTCGCCAGCCTTGTCGGCGCTGCGCTGGGGTGGCTGGCGCAACTGGGACTGTTTTATCTGCTACACGACCTGTTGCCGGCAGATGTTCCGCCGGGCGGCTTAATCCCCGCCGTCGCCGGGATCGGCACCGGGCTGGTGGCTCTCGCCGGTTTCGCCCTGCCGCCCCTGGCCGCGCTGGGCCGAGTGCCACCGTTGCGGGTATTGCGTCGCGACCTGCTGCCAATCCCGTCCAGTACGTGGGCGGTCTACGGCGCGGCCTTGCTTGCCCTGGGGCTGATCATGTGGCGCTTGAGCCTGGACCTGGTGCTGACCTTCGCCCTGCTCGGAGGCGGCGTCATTGCCGCGCTGGTCCTGGGCGGCCTGCTCCTTTTGCTACTGCAGAGCCTGCGCCGCCTGCTCGCCCGAGCTTCCCTGCCCTGGCGCCTGGGGCTGGGGCAATTGTTGCGCCACCCGCTGGCAGCAGCGGGCCAGTCGCTGGCGTTCGGCCTGATTCTTCTGTCCATGGGCTTGATTGCCTTGTTGCGCGGGGAATTGCTGGACACCTGGCAAAATCAGTTGCCCAAGGACGCCCCCAACTATTTCGCCCTGAACATCCTGCCGGCGGACAAGGACGCCTTTGGTGCCCGACTGCTCGAGCTGCAGGCGCAAGCGGCGCCGTTGTACCCGGTGGTGCCGGGACGCCTGATCAGTATCAACGGCGAACCGGTCCAGGAAATCGTCAGCAAGGATTCCAGCGGTGATCGTGCGACACAACGGGACTTGAGCCTGACCTGGGCAGCCGACCTGCCGCCGGGCAACAGCCTGACATCGGGAGACTGGTGGGCAGATCGACCGAACGATGGAATTCCCGGTGTCTCGGTGGAAGCCAAGGTCGCCGACAGCCTGAAACTCAAGCTCAATGACCACATGGTGTTCACCGTTGGCGGGGAAACCCGCGAGGCGCGGGTCACCAGCCTGAGGGAGATCAACTGGGACAACTTCCAACCCAACTTTTTCATGATCTTCCAACCGGGCACCTTGAAAGACCTCCCGACCACGTACCTGACCAGCTTCTATCTGGCGGCCGGGCATGACCAGCAGATCGTCGACCTGTCCAGAGCCTTTCCTGCGGTGACCATCCTGCAGGTGGAAGCGTTGTTGGCCCAACTGCGCAGCATTCTGGCCCAGGTGACGCTGGCGGTGGAATACGTGTTGCTGTTCGTGCTGGCGGCGGGCATGGCGGTGTTGTTCTCGGGGCTGCAGGCGACGCTGGATGAACGCATCCGCCAAGGCGCGCTACTGCGTGCGCTTGGGGCGGAACGCAGGTTGCTGGTCAAGGCACGGCGGATCGAGTTCGGATTGCTCGGCGCGGTCAGTGGCCTGCTGGCGGCGCTGGGAACCGAGCTGGTGACCCTGGTGCTTTACCGCTATGCCTTCGACCTGGCCTGGCACCCTCATCCCTGGTTGCTGTTGCTGCCTGTCATCGGCGCGGTACTGATCGGTGGCGCCGGGGTATTCGGTACGCGTCGCGCATTGAATGCCAGCCCGTTGACCGTGTTGCGCGAAAGTTGAAATGAATGGGCCCGCCTGCTCACGCAGCGCGGGCCATCAGTGCTTACTTCTCGTACTCGATGCGAGTAATCCACCAACACACTTCGCCATTCGGCGTCTGGACGAGCGCTTCATCGTCCACCTCCTTGCGCAGCAACGCCCTGGCCATGGGAGAGTCGATGGAAATGTAGTCCATGCGCTCATAGATCTCGTCATAACCGACAATACGAAACCGCTTGGTCTCGCCTTGTTCATTCTCGATATCCACCCAGGCGCCAAAGAATACTTTGCCCTCCTGCTCCGGCCTGTACTCAACCACGCGCATGTCTTCAAGACGCTTGCGCAGATAACGTACCCGGCGATCGATCTCCCGCAGCAGCTTCTTGTTGTACTGGTAATCGGCGTTCTCGCTGCGATCACCCAGCGACGCCGCCCAAGTCACTTTACGAGTGGTGTCAGGACGCTTTTCGCGCCATAGATAATCAAGCTCTTTCTTCAGCGCCTCATGACCTTCTTTGGTTATCAGCTTGGTACTCAAAAGCTTCGCATCCCCGGGAAATTTTTACTTGTCCAACAATCGCGGCCTCACGCGTGCGCGCTGACCATCTGACTCCGATTGGCGGAGTCAGATGATAAATGAACTCAAGAAAGTAGCCAGACCTGATGACGCAGCCAGGTCATCCGAGCGGCCAGACCGTTGCAGTCAGGCGTCAGATGGACGCGTGGCATCCTTGACCTGGCTCGGCTCATTCGCAACCGGGACCAGGGTTTCATCCAGGCGAAAAAGTAACGTCTTCAGATCATCCCTGATGCCTGACGCTTGAATGAACCCCGTCGATAGACGTTCCTGCTGTTGGCGCATCTCCAGATCAAGCGCCTGCAGCCTGAACGACTCACTCTCCAGCTGCCGGGCCCAATCCTCCAGGCGACGCTGCTCGGCCTGCTGTACCTGGGTGCCATGGCTCAATGCTTCTTCACGCTCACTCAAGGATCCGGCGATCTGCTGCATGGCAGCGTCCTGTTCCGTCGCGTGTCGGCTTGAGTGCTCTAAAGCGGCTTGTTCCCGCTCCAATTGGCCACGCAGTTGCTCAAGTTCTTCCTGGTGCTTGAGCATCGCAAGCTTCTGCTGCGTCAACTCCTGAGCCAGCCGGGCGAGATTCGCCAGGGTACTGTCGACCTCGAACAGGGGCGCCTGATCCTCTTTGATTGCGGGGGCGAATGGCTTGGCATGATCCGCCGGAGCATCTGATCGATCTTCCCCTGCAGGGTGCGGCTGTGCCTCCTGCACAGGCTGAACCGGAGGTTCATCCGGCGCCGACGGCACATCCTCAACGGGCGACGCCAGCGCCGCGCTTATCGGTGCTTGCGGCGCCTCAAGCAATGCGGAGGCGGGTGTCTCACGCCGGCTTTCAGCCTTGAGCGGGGTTACCATCTTTGAAGAAAAGCGAATCGACGGAACAATCAATTCCGAGCTTTCGATCGCCGGTAAACCGATAACTGAAGTCCCCAGGCTGATCACCTTCATCACCAGGGCTTTCTTGATCATCAGCGAATGATGATCTTCGGGCCTTGCGGGCGGCAATTTGCTGCCTTTCAGGTCTATGAAGTGGTACGGCACTTGAGACCCGGCGATGTTGCCATCCTTGGTTCCGGACGCCGCGGCCAAGGTCAGGATTTGCTTGAAGACACGCATCGCTACCTGCAGATCATCCCGGGAATCGATACTTCCAAGAAAATACCTCTCTGACTTTTTACGCAACGCCGCCATGTAAACCCGGGCACTTCCGGGTTCCATTTCTTCATCCAGACTGTAAGCAAGATAATTTGACGCTATTTGCGGAATAGCGAAACAACAGAGCAGTGCACCGTTGACCGGCGTGCCATGGCCAGACTGCTCAAGAACAAGAGTACGTAGAAGCATCATGAAATTCGGGCTCCGTTATGGCAATACTTCAAATACACACGACTTACAGGATCGAAATCGCTAGGGCATCAAGAACGGTGCAATTGTTTCAGGGCATGATCAAACGCCATGTAGGACTTACCTTATTCGCTGATTTCAACGTTCCCAAAAACCCCCACTGAACGTACTATTTTTTTACAAACAAATATCCAAACCCTCAGCCAAATACGTTTCAGCTTTCAACTTCGACACTTCACACGCTGCTTAGGCAGGCTACTCGAGGCGCTCGCCAACACTGTGAGCCTTGGCACACTTATCAAGTAGAAAGGCACAATGATCGAAATAACAAATCTAACAAAAAAAAGAGGTAGATCCGTCGTTATCAACGACTTGACTTTGCGTGTCGAGCACCAAGAATGCGTAGGACTATTCGGACACGACGGTGCGGGAAAAAGCACACTGATAAACTTGTTATCAGGATCAATCCCGCGCTCTTCGGGCAGCATAAAAATTTCCGGATTTGATATCTCTACACAGCCATTGCACGCGAGAAAAATAATCGGCTATCAACCCGAGTCCACACTTAGCCACAGCACCATGACAGTAAAGGCATTCCTGACTTTCATTGCCGAGATTCGTGGCTTGCGCGGCCTCGATAAACGCAAGATGGTCGACCGTGCAGTCGCCCGCCTGGAACTGTGGCAAGCACTGAAATCGCCCTTGGATACATTGCCCCCAGGATTAAGGCGCAAGGTGGCGCTTGCCCAAGCCATTCTGCACGACCCAAAACTGCTGTTGCTGGATGAGCCGACAGAAGGACTCGATGCGTCGCAAAAACACAAGATAAGAATACTCATCAAGTCCCTGGCGCAAGAAATGACTGTCGTTACGGCGTCGCGAAACCCCGAGGAAGTCTCGAGCATTTGCAGCCGTGCGCTGGTGCTGGGCGAAGGCCGGTTGCTGGCGGATATCCCGCTACGGGAGCTGCAACGCAGTTCCCGCCACCACCAGGCGGTCACGCTGGCGGCGGATGGCCCATTGGACCTGCTGGCGCTGGCGGTACTGCCCGGAGTAGCAGGTATAGAAGAGGACCGGGTTTCGCCCGGTAGCGTCACGGTGCTGGCGATGCCGGGGCAGATCATTTACCCCCACATCAACACCCTGATCGCTAACCGCCGCTGGAAAATAAACAGGTTGACCCTTGAGTCGGGCCGGCTGAGCGACGTCATCCATCAATTGAGCCAGGAGGCGCCAAATTGAAACTTCTGCCCGTCCTATTCAAACGCCAACTCAACAACTACCTGTGCCAGCCACTCACTTACTTCAGCATCGCCATATTCGTGTTAGCCAACGCGGCACTCGGTTTCCACGCAGGCAACTTTCTTGAACACAACCAAACGGATTTACACGCTTTTTTTCAGTATCATCCGTGGCTGTATCTGTTCTTGATCCCCATTATTTCCACCCAGCTCTGGTCGGACGAACATCCAGCAGACGCGCTGAACTTTTTTTATTCGCTACCCGTCACGGTACTTGAACTGACATTGGGAAAATTCCTCGCGGCCTGGACAATCTGTGGTCTTGCGCTGTTGTTAACATTCCCGCTCCTGATAACCATTAACTATCTGGGCACTGCAAATGACAGCGTCATTCTCGTTCAATACCTGGGAAGCTGGCTATTGTCCGGGGCTTACCTTTCCGCGAGCGGCTTTATCTGTGTCTTGACTCACCAGCGCCTGGTCATTCTAGGTTCCACCGGTGCATTATTGATGACCACCAGCATTTTATTTTCAATGATTGATGCAATGGATCATCAAACGCCGATCTGGATCATTGACAGCTTGGCCAAACTTAGCCCGTCCACACGTTTCAATACGCTCGACTCGGGCCTCCTGACGCTGCATGACCTGTTGTACTTCGCCAGCCTGATCCTGGTTTTTCTCGCCGCGACAAACGTCACGCTGAACTACAGAAAAGTTTGAGAACGGGATAGCCTGATGAAGAACTCAATACGTTTTGGTATGACGCTCGCGGTCATCGCTCTACTTTTTCTTGCCTTCAATTTGGTGTGGGCGTTGAAGCTGCCAACTCTACGCCTGGACCTGTCAAACAATAAGATTCATTCCCTGTCCACCACCACAAAAGCCATGCTCGCGGCACTTGAAAACCCGGTGGATCTGTATTTTTTCAACTCCTCTGCGCAAAGCAATCAGGAACTGAAGAAAAAGCTTGAGCGCGTGACCACATTGCTCAAGGAATATGAAAACGCGGCAAGGGGCAAAATCACCCTCAATCTAGTTGATCCCGCTCCGTTTTCGGAAGATGCCTACAAGGCAGGCTTATTGGGTCTGGATGGCAGACAAGGCTTCCTAGGCTTGGTGGGCAGTAGCGCAAACCGTGAACCGCAGCGAATAGAATGGCGCGGGCTCGAGCAAGAGGGATTTCTGGAGTACGAAATCAGCCGCCTGATTCACCATGTCGTGCGTACGGAGCAGCCGTTGATCGGGCTGATATCCGGATTGCCCATCGATAGTCGACACGACGAGCAGAGCCGACAACTCGTGCCCGCGTGGCAGGTACTGGATGAAATTCGGCGACAGTTCAACCTCATGAGCCTTGGCCAGGACACCCAGCACATTCCCGGACACCTAAAGACGTTGATGGTCGTCCAACCCACTCGACTACCCGAGAACACCCTGTTTGCCATTGAGCAATTTGTGTTGAGAGGCGGCAAGTTGCTGATGTTTATCGACCCCATGAGCGAGGAGAACTCAATCACCACGGCGCCCTCCTCGCCTTCCAGGCTGGAAGGTTTACTGGCCGCCTGGGGCGTGCAGATGTCGATGGATAAAGTGCTGGCCGACAAGCGCTACGCGACGCCCGCTATTCTGGGCGGCGGATCGTCACCGGTGCTTCATCCCGGGGCCCTCACACTTCCCAGCGAAGCGCTGGCGCAAAACGACATCAGTACCCGGAAACTGCACAACGTCAGATTGTTGAGTTCGGGCGCACTCACACCGCGCAGGAAAAGCCGCACCCGGTTCACCCCGCTGCTCCAGAGTTCCGGCCAAGCGGCGCTGTTCGGGGTTGAGCGCTTTGCCCAGCCAGAGACTTTCGACTCATTGATCCAGGAAGCGGCCGCTCGCGGCCAACAGCATGTGCTCGCCGCCCGGGTTCAAGGCCCCGCGTATGCCGCATTTTCTGACGGAACCGACGGACTCAAGCCCACCTTGCACAAAGCCGCTGATATCCATGTGGTGGTGGTTGCCGACACCGACCTGCTCAGTGATCGCGTCTGGGCTTCGGTGCGAAACAGCGCCGGGCAAAAAAAACCGCGTCCGGACAATGCCACGTTTGTCTTGAACATCCTCGACAACCTGTCTGCCCCCGACACGCTGATAGCTATCCGCCCTCAAGCAAGTATTCAAGGTCCTGCAAAACGCCTGGGAAAATTGCGCAACGAGGCTGAGCGCGCTTATCGGGAACAGGCAGCCCCTCTGGCGCGACGCCTGGATCAAACGGAAAAAGAGTGGCAGTCACTGACCTCATCAGCCCTGTCATTCGGGACTCAAGCCGCGACATCAAACCCCTTGCTGCAAGCGCTCAACAAAGAACGCTTGCGCTTGCCCATGGAGCTGCACGCGTTGAGGAACGCGGTATACCGCAAGGTCCGTCGGTTCGAGCTCAAGGTGAAGCTGCTCACCATCCTGCCGGTACCGTTGATCGTGAGCCTGTTCGGCGTGGGGATCTTGCTGGTTCGCGGACGTCGGCAACATCCACCTGCGGCAGCGTTCTACTGAGCGTCCCGACTAGCGGCGCGTAATCAAACCCTGGCGCGCGACTCGGGTCAGGTGGCGGATGAACGCGTCGGCATCCACGGCACTGGGCGCCTGAATCACCGCCAGGTCAAAACTGTCGGTGGCAAAGCGCGCAAGGGAATCCCCGTCTTCGACAAACTGGATCAGAAACGCCGAAGGACGGCCGGTGCGGCGGGGCCAGCCATCCAGGTAACGCAACAGCGTCGGCTGGTGTTTACCGCCCAGGAGGATTTTCGGATTGCGCTGAGTGAGGCCCGCAGTGATAGGAGCCAGGCGTACAAGAGGTCGTAGTGCATTCATCGTGTCGTGTCTCTGCCTCAAAAGTCTGCGGGCAGGTGAGAGGCAACACCGAACCAGCGCTTTAGCGGTATTTCGAAACCTGGATCAGGCTTCTGTCGGGACTGTAATGAGTCACCTGTGGCGCCCCGCAATTAGCTGTTTAAATCGGCGCATGAGCAGCATCCTAGAGAAGCCGATAGGGCAGTGTCAAGAATCCCCTGTGGCGAGGGGGACGAGCCCCCTCGCCACAAAAGCGGTATTAGCCGGTTCACTTGCTTAACTGAACAGCATTGCGCACAAGGAGGGTCTTGCGGTCCCTCAATTGGCGATGGCACGGTCGGCAGACAGTTTGCCGGCACCCTCGAACAACACCGCAACGCTACCGCCCAACAAGGCCAGAGCGAACTCGTAACCGTTGTTCGCCATGAACAAACCGTTACTGATATGCACCGAAAAAATCGCGACCAGCGAAACAATCGCCAATCCCAGGGCCGCAGGACGTGCCAGCAGACCGATGATCAATGCCAGCCCGGCGAAAAACTCCGTACCGCCCGACAGCAGCGCCATTAAAGTGCCTGGCGCCAGACCGATGCTTTCCATCCATTGCGCCGTACCCGCCAGGCCGCCGCCGCCAAACCAGCCAAAGAGCTTCTGCGAACCGTGGGCAGCGAAGATGATGCCGACGAAAATTCGCAGCACCGTCAGGCCGTAGCCTGCACGCGTGGACAAAACGTTGTTGATCATTGGGCTCATGCTGATAATCCTTTTCGATGTAGGAGTGGGTTGGCCGCTATATTAATCAGTTTAAGCAATGATTAAAGGCGAAAAATCCCGTTATTAACATCGAATTTATCGATTATTTACGGGAAATCCTTTTTGCCACAGATGGCTCCAGAGTGGCTCGTTCACGGTCAAACGCCAGATAGTATTTATTGACACTATTAACATAGCTGACGGCGCCCATTCCCACCTGCTCCATGGCGATGCGTTCAACCTGAAAGAACCACTGATTCGGGTTCAAGCCCCTGCGTCGCGCCTCGGCACGCATACCTTGCACACGTTCCGGCCCCATGTTGTAAGCCGCCAGGACAAAGGCCATGCGCTCGCGTTCGTTAAGCTTGGGACTGGCGAAAAACTTGCGTCGGATCATTGCCAGGTAACGCGCGCCGGCCCGCACATTGCTGTCCAGTGAATGGATGTTGCTGACCCCCACCCGCTGAGCCGCCGACGGCGTGATCTGCATCAGGCCCCTGGGGCCTTTGCCGCTGTTCGCTCGGGGATTCAGGGAAGATTCCTTGTAGGCCAGCGCCGCCAGGTTCAGCCAATCCATGCCTTGTTCGCGAGCATGTTTTTGCAATACGGGGCGCAGTTTCTCCAGGCGCTGACGATCCGCCCGCACCAAGGGATTGCGCACGCGATAGAGACGACGGTAAATACGTTGAAAGGCTACGTCGAGATCGGCCGGGGTCTTATAGGTTTGCAGGAAACGGTCGATGCTCGCCCGCAACATCGAGGCTTCCTGACGTACAAACCAGTACTGCGCGCCCGGCTCGCTGATCCGCACCTGCCGATCAAAGCGCAACTTGGGCAGGACTTTCGACCAGCGCTCGGCAATCGGGCGCTCGACGATGGTCAGGTTGAAGATTCCGGCGTGAACCATCTCCAGCACATCTTCCACACCAAGGCTGGGATCCACCCACTCCACCTTGATGGGTGGCAATTTGCGCAATGCCAGCTTCTGGTTAAGCAGGTTCACCGCCTCCCCCGCCGCACTGCCGGTGGTCAGCGCCACAGTACGCCCGGACAACTGCTCCGGGCGGGTAAACCGTCGCCCACCTTTACGGCCCACCAGCCAGAGGGGCACGTCACTGACAATCGGATCACTGCTCATGATCTTGTGCGCCGCCGTCACATCCAACAGTTCGCCGGGAGCCACCAGATCACCTTCTCCACGGGCCAGCGCGCCTAATAACTGGTCCTTGGCTTTCGGGATGATCTTGAGTCGGATTTCCTGTCCGGCACGGGCACGGCCGTTCAGGTAGTGCTCGAAAGCCCGCAGGCGGCGGTACTCAACGCCTATCGCCTGCCCCCGGACTTCACCCGAGCTGTTGCGGCTCTGGTTGACCAATACTCGCAGGGTACGGCTGCCGCGAATTTCCGCCAGGTCGCGCACCTTGCCGGGCTTGACCACTTCCAGCGGCCCATCCAGGCGCGCAACCGCCGCCATGGGCAGCAGCATCAGGCACAACATGAGCAACGCCGAGGGTCGGATCATCCGTTCTCCGGAAAGAAAACTGCCCATTGCACCGCGTAAAACGAGACATTGAGGGGCAGAAACAGAGCGCTGTGAGCGCAGGCTTTGGACGCAAGGTTGGCACAGCACCCGTCAACGGGCCAATCACTGCGCCACCCGCGCACTTCAAAGACAGCGATAACGTATTGTAGTTCTTGGCTTTTCTTATACATCCGCAGCTCTGATATGCTTTCCGGCCGCAGGCGGAGGTAGCACCATGCAACTCATTGATATTGGCGTCAACCTGACCAACCCAAGTTTTGACGACAAGCACCAGGCCGTGCTCGACCGCGCCTACGCCGCCGGGGTCAGCCAGTTAGTCCTGACCGGTACCAGCGTCGAAGGCAGTGAACAAGCGCTGGAGCTGTGCCAGCAACGGGACGAAAGTGCCCAGCGATTGTTCTGCACTGCCGGCATTCATCCCCATTCCGCCAGCGACTGGAACGCCGATAGCGAGCCTCGGCTGCGCGAGCTACTCAACGAGCGCCGGGTGCGAGCGGTCGGCGAATGCGGACTGGACTTCAATCGCGATTTCTCGCCACGTCCCCAGCAGGAAAAAGTCCTCGAAGCGCATCTGGCGCTGGCGGTCGAACTCCAGTTACCGGTGTTTCTCCATGAACGGGACGCTGAACAACGGCTCCTGGACATTCTGCGCGACTACCGCGATCGCCTGCCCGCCGCCGTGGTGCATTGCTTCACCGGCGAACAGCGTGCGCTGTTCAGCTACCTGGACCTTGACCTGCATATTGGTATCACCGGCTGGATCTGCGATGAGCGACGTGGGACGCATCTGCACCCGCTTGTCAGGGAAATTCCCCGTGGCCGCCTGATGCTGGAGAGCGATGCGCCTTACCTGCTGCCGCGAACCCTGCGCCCCAAGCCGAAAAACGGTCGCAACGAACCGGCCTATCTGCCGGAAGTCTTGCGTGAAGTAGCCTTGCATCGAGCAGAAAGCCTCGAAGACCTGGCGCAACACACGACCGCCTGCGCCCGGACCTTTTTCGGGTTACCCGTGCCGGATTGACGCGGCTCATTGACCCATATCAACACCGTATTCCTGAATAGCGGCACAATAATGGCACCTTGCCAATGCTGTTTCCGCTATCAGAGAAAACCTTACATGGGTGCCTGGCTTAGCAACATCTCGCTGAAGTACAAATTCTGGGCCGTGAATGCGGTCGCGTTCATCACCACCCTGCTCTTGGTGCTGTACGCCGTACAGCTCGAACAGCAGGCCCGCAGCCATGCCGCCCAAGCTTCGGCGCAAGCCCAGGCGCGCCTGCTCGCGGCCTGGCCCGCCGGGCAATCGCTGCCCAAGGGTGAACACTGGCTGGCCTTCACCCGTGGGCAGGCCCCCAAATCCGCGGATCAAGACCTGTCAGCCCTGAGTGGCGCCAACGGTTGGGTCGAGTTCAACCATCTGCCACTGTTCGGCGAAAACCCGTTGCTGGGCGCCGAAGTGGTCGCGCGCGCCGACGGCCAACACGTCGCGGTACTGGCTTATGGGCCAAGCCTGAGCCAGGTCTTCACCGAGCGCTTCACCCACTATGCGGTGGCGGTACTGATTCTGATGCTGGCGATGCTCTGCGCCTCGCAACTGTTGATCCGTTTTCTGCTCAGCCAACTCAACACCTTGAAAGACGTGATGCTGCACGTGGAAAAAACCGGTGACCTGTCGGCCCGCGTGCCCCTGGCCTGCAACGACGAGGTCGGGCAGATGGCCAGTGCTTTCAACGCCATGCAGGCAGGCTATCAACGGGTGGTCAATACCGTGGCGCGCACAGCCAAGCAATTGGATGAGGGCGCGGCGCGCCTGGCCAGCAGCATGAACGAGGTGCAGCACGGCATGCTCGGCCAGCAAAGCGAAACCGATCAAGCGGCCACCGCCATCAACGAAATGACCGCCACCGTGCATCACATCGCGCAGCATGCCGGCGCCACCCGCGACCTGTCCCAGACCGCCGACACCCTGGCTGGCAGCGGGCAGGAAGTCGTCGGCCGGGTGCAGCGCTCGATCGCCGGCCTGTCCACCGGCGTCCAGCAAACAGCCGAGATGATTCAGAAACTGGCCGAGGACAGCCAGAAAATCAACGGGGTGGTCAACGTCATCCATAGCATCGCCGAACAGACCAACCTCTTGGCCCTCAACGCCGCCATCGAAGCCGCCCGCGCCGGAGAAATGGGCCGGGGTTTTGCGGTAGTCGCCGACGAAGTACGCAACCTGGCCAAGCGGGTGCAAAACTCCACCGATGAAATCACCCGCATGGTCTCGGCGTTGCAAGCCGGCACCCGGGACGCGGTGGACTTCATGCAGGAGAGCTCCTTCAAGGCTGACGACTGTGTACAGCAGGCCCAGGAAGCAGGAGCCTCACTCGTCGAAATCACCGATGCCGTGGCCCAGATGCGCGAGAGCAATACGCAAATCGCGGCCGCCGCCGAACAGCAAAGCCATGTCGCCGAAGAGATGAACCGCGCGGTGGTGAGCATTCGTGATGTCACTGAAAACACCGTGCAGCAGACCGTGGACTCAGCAACCACCAGCAACGAATTGGCGATCCTGGCGGGCGAGTTGAACAAGGCGATTGGGCAACTCAAGCTGTAAGCGCCTTTAACCGGCAAGCCAGGGCCTACAGAGGGCTTCTGGTTTGCCGGTCAGCTTGAGCCACTTTCCGACCTTAAAAACCTATCCCCTCCATAGCCAACCGCAATTCGCCGCCTTCCCTCGCTCGACCTAAACTCTGTGTATCGCGGTTCAACGGACAGAGGATCCACCACCATGGGCAAACGACACCCCAATCTCCCCGCCTGGCAATGGCGCGCCTACCCACAGAACCATCAGCATCCGGCCAATCTGGTGTTGCACCTGATTGCCGTACCGTTGTTCATCATCGGGTTTCTGCTGATTGTGTCCGGGGTGTTCAGCTTGAGTCTGGCGAGTCTTGCCATCGGCGTGGTCGGCGTCCTGGCCGGTCTGGCGCTGCAACGTCACGGCCATAGCCTGGAAGCCCAGGCCAGCGAGCCGTTCAGTGATCCGAAAGACGCGGTGCAGCGCTTGGTGGTCGAGCAGTTTCTGACATTTCCGCGCTTTGTCTTGAGTGGGGGTTGGTGGCAAGCCTGGCGTCAGCACCCTCGGCGCTGACACTCGGTCAGGCGAAAACCACGACGGTCTGGCGGCTGATCGCGATCAGTTGCCCAGCAGGCCCCCACAGCGCGGCGGCAGCGTGACCATATCCGTCGCGGGCGTGTTCGATCTCGGCATGATACTGGCACCAGTCCAGCGTGCTCAGTGACTGCAGCGGCTGGATGAATTCAATGGTCCAGGTCAAGGTGCTGCCCGGTGCGGGTTTGTCCAGGTGCGGCAGCAAGGCTGGCGGCCACGCATCGACCAGCGCGAGGATATGCGCTTCGGTCAGCGGCTCTTCTTTCACATCGCCACGCAAACGCACCCAACCGCCCATGTCGCGGGATTTGTTGCCGGTAAATGGCAGGCCGCCGACGCTCCAGCGCATCGCCAAATGACGCATGAACTCGGGCGTCACGCCTTTGATATAGGACAGTTCCTGGCATTCGTCCCAGTGTTTGAATGGCGGTGCGGGCAGCGCCTCCACGTCGATTTCCGAGATCCGTGAAGCGCCAAAGCTGGCTTGCACCAATGTCATGACTTCAGCGTTCTGCACGACACGGCCGAGCAACTGGCTGACGGCCTTGCCCTCGCGCAACACTTCGACTTGGTAACTGGCAGTAACGTCTGGCGCCACCGGCCCGACAAAGGTAATGGCCAATGAGCGCAACGGGCGGTCATCCGGCACTTGAGCGCGCAGCGCCTCATATTGCAAGGCTGCGACCAGACCGCCGAACGTGGCGCGTCCCTGAGCCCATTCAGGCGGAACGGACACGTCCAACGGGTTGCGACGGACAGCGTCGAGCAAATCACTAAAGCGCATGGCGATCTCACATCAAGAAAATCGATTGAGCGATCTTACCCAGCGCTCCCGTCAGACACAGCGCTTATTCCGGACAAAGTCCGGGACAGATAAGCCGTCCACCGAGCGGCTCCGTCAGAAGCAGTCGGCGGCGAGCTTATCCAGTACTCGGTCCGCTTTTCCCTCAGCCTCGGCCATGGTTCGGTGCCAGACCGCAACGCACGGCTGTAGATCCGCTTGATGCCCGGCCTGCGCCAACCATTGCCAGCAATCGTGCCAGTCCCCCAGTGCACCTTGGGCAGACTTGAGACGGGACATCGCTTTCGCAGGCAATTTCCCCAGTTGCGGGTAGGCTTCGGCCGCGTAACGTACGCGCTTGATCAGCAGGCGCAGGCGGTGGCGATCGTGGTCGGGATCATCCAATGCAGCATCGAGCTTCTGCCATTGCTTGGCCAAGCGCTTTTCGATGCGCACGCGCAGACCCTTGAGCAGATGCTGATGCTGGGACGCACGGATAAATCGGGGGAACGCACCGAGGATCAAGAGCAGTTGCGCCAGCTCCGGGCTTGCGGCGACCTGCCGGTAAGCGTTCGGCTGCTGGCGTATCCGCCGGGCAGCCGCTTCTGCATAGCCATGTTGCTGAAGATAGGCCGCCAACACTTCGCGGTCACGCAGCGGTGTGGTCAATTGACCAACCGCCCGGGCGGCGCTCTCAAGCTGCTCGACACCGGGTAAACCGCGCAAGGGCCGCAACAGGCTGCGCAGACGCCGCACCGTGGTGCGCAGATCGTGCAGCGCTTCATCATCCGTAACAGCGGCAAGGCGCGCCTGGCAACTCAACAATCCGACTTCCAGGCCAATGATCTGAGCGACTAACTGATCGACCAGCGCAGACATAGTACTTCCCCCGTCAAACAACCTGGGGGCGCAGTCGAACCGCGCCCCACTCCACCCAGACGACTCCGCGATCAACGGCCGGCGCGGGACTCACGGATATAGAAGCGGGCTTTTTCGGCTTTTTTGGTGCACCCCTCGAACGCTTCGAATTGCTGCTGCGTCTTGGCGCCGGTCAACAACGACAAGGCTTTGGAGTAGCTGACGGTGCCCGCAAAACCTTCGGCCTTGGCCAGGTCCAGTTCGTGCCAGGCGGCGTCCAACTGACTGCCGCAGCTGTCGCGATAGGCAGTTTTACCGGCACAACCGGCCAGCGCCAGCACGATCACAGGCAAACACATCCAGGCTTTCATCAATGACACCTCAAGAAAAGAAAAACAGTCGTGGGATGTAGACGCTGCCTACATCGAAAAGTGCCTTCTCGCACCGCGTAAAATGGGCGATGCCAGGAGCCAGAGCATACCCGAGCAACCAACTCGATTTACGAAAATAATCGCTCTGGCCAATTGGGATTGAAGCCGTTCCCTTGATGGGTGCATTGTGGGCACCTGTTTGGCGAAGGATAGACTCATGAAAAAACGTGTTGCGTTAGTCCTGGGCTCCGGGGGCGCGCGGGGCTATGCCCATATCGGCGTGATCGAAGAGATCGAAAGACGCGGCTATGACATTGCATGCATCGCCGGTTGCTCCATGGGCGCGGTGGTCGGTGGGATCTATGCCGCCGGCAAGCTCCAGGACTATCGAAACTGGATCGAAAGCCTGGATTACCTGGATGTGCTGCGCCTGGTGGATGTCAGCTTTCGCCTGGGGGCGATACGCGGTGAAAAGGTCTTCGGGCAGATCCGCAAGATCGTCGGCGAGATCAATATCGAAGAACTGCGCATCCCCTACACGGCGGTGGCCACTGACCTGACCAACCAACAGGAAATCTGGTTTCAGGAAGGTTGCCTGCATCAGGCCATGCGGGCCTCGGCGGCGATTCCCAGCCTGTTCACGCCGGTGATGCAGGGCAATCGCATGCTGGTGGACGGTGGCCTGTTGAACCCGCTGCCTATCGTGCCGGTCGTGTCCAGCCATTGCGACCTGATCATCGCGGTCAACCTCAACGCCACGAATCAAAAGCACTACAAACTGCCGGTGATCCAACGTCCCCCGGCGTTCAGAAGTCGCTTCGACAATCTGGTTCAATCATTGGGCGCGCACCTGCCGTTCCGTCGCAAACAGGCCGAACAACTGTTAGCGCTGGAGAAGGAAGCGTTGCTGGCCCAGGCGGCCGACATCAACCCGTGGCTGGAAGGCGCCGAACCTGAGTCCCAGCAACCGGCCGCCGCGCCGGAAGCAGCCGGCACGCCCAAGTCGGCGACAGGGTCCTTCATCATTGATAACGTGGGGCCCGCCTCGCTGCTGGACTTGATCAACCAGAGCTTCGAGGTGATGCAGACCTCGTTGGCGCAATACAAGATCGCGGGCTACCCACCGGATGTGCTGATCAACGTACCTAAGCGGGTGTGCCGTTTTTTCGAGTTCTACAAGGCGCCGGAGTTGATCGCCCTGGGTCGTGAGGTGGCCAGTGATACGCTGGATCGGTATGAGCGCGAGCAGTTGTAGGGGTGAGGGGCGCGTACATGTGTCAGGCCTGCGTATTCAACAATCGATACCCAACCCCCGCCTCGGTCACGATGAACCGTGGCTGGGTCGGGTCGTCCGCGAGTTTCTGGCGCAAATGGCCCACCACGATCCGCAGGTAATGACTGTCTTCGGTATGGGTCGGGCCCCAAATATCCTTGAGCAATTGTTGCTGGGTAATCACCCGGCCAGGATGACGGGCCAGTTGCGCCAGCACCGCATACTCCTTGCGCGTCAGCGCCACTTCGGCACCGTCCAGCGAAACCCGGCGATAGGCCAGGTCCACGGTCAACGGGCCGAAGCGCAGTGCGGCTGCCTGAGCCTCGCCGGCCGGCGCCTGGCGTAACAACGCCCGCACCCGGGCAAGAAACTCCTGGATACCGAAAGGCTTGGTCACGTAGTCATTGGCGCCACCGTCCAAGGCCCGGACCTTCTGCTCTTCATTGGCGCGCACCGACAACACCAGCACGGGCACCGTCGACCATTCGCGAAATTCGCGCAGCACCTGTTGCCCATCCATGTCCGGCAAGCCGAGGTCCAGCACCAACAGGTCCGGCTTGTTCAGCGCGGCCTGGGCCAGCCCTTCGTTGCCGCTTGCCGCCTCGATCACTTTATAACCCTGGGAGGCCAGGCTGATGCGCAAGAATTTGCGGATCTGCGGCTCGTCATCAATGACCAAAATCGTCGCAGTCTGGCTCATGCTATTCCATCAAAACCGGTGAGAAAAAGAGAGTAGCGCAACCGCGATCAATGTTCACTTTCCAGGCCCGGCTGAGTCGGCAGCGGCAGCAACAAGGTGATGCAAGTGCCCCGCCCGTCAATCCCCTCGGCCACGTCGATATGCCCGCCATGGGCGCCCACCATGCCCTGGCAGATGGCCAGGCCAAGTCCGGTGCCCTGCCCGCCACGATCGCCCCTGGCCGCGGTGTAGAACATATCGAAAATCTTCGCTCGCTCGTCCTCCGGAATACCCGGACCTTCATCGCTGACCGAAAAAAACACCTGCTGCTCAGTCACCCCAGCGCGCAATTGCAGACGGCCGTGGGGCGGCGAAAACCGTGCAGCGTTCTCCAGCACATTGACCAAGGCCTGCTCGATCAGGGCCGCATGCACATAGAGTAACGGCAGTTCGGCCGGCACCTCGGTGCTCACTTGCAACGGTGCCAGCACTGCGCGTAAACGACCAAGGGAGCTGCCGACGATATCACCGGGAGAGACCCAGTCGCGCGCCAGCTTCAAGGCGCCGTGACCGAGACGGGTCATGTCCAGCAGGTTCTGGATGTAGCGGTCCAGACGTTCGGCTTCGTCACGGGTGCCCTCCAGCAGTTCTCGGCGATCTGCCAGGGGAATCGCTTCTCCCAGGGCCAACAGACTGTCGATGCTGCCACGCATCGAGGTCAGCGGCGTGCGCAAGTCATGGGACACCGAGGCCAGCAACGCGCTGCGCAGTTGTTCGGTTTCGCCGTGCAGGCGCGCCGCTTCCAGGTCCTGGGCCAACTGCGCGCGGGCCAGCGCCTGGGCCAACGGTTGACTCAGGGCGGTAAGCAAGCGACGGCGCTGGCCACTCAACTCCCGGCCCGCCTTGGGGCTGACACCGAGCAAGCCCAGCGGTCCCTCTTCGCCGGACAACGGCCACCACCACCAACGTCCAAGCGGCAAGGTACCGGTGCCTACGCCGGCCGGTTGATCGTGTTGCCAGGCCCAGTCGGCAGCGGCGCTTTCGGCTTCGGTAAAGGTGATCGGGCCACCCGTTTCGACCTTCCAGGCGCCCTGCCCGTCGCGGTTGACGAGGCACAACTGCAGGTCGCTCCAGCCTTGCAGGTGGTGGGCCGCCGCACTGATCACCGCCTGGCGATCCGTGGCGGCAGTGAGTTTGCGCGACAGGTCGAGCAACTCGCTGGTTTCTTCCTGAGTGTCACGCAGCGCCTGCAACTGCCGACGCTGGCGAGCCGCCAGATTGCCGGTCAACGCCGCCATCAACAGGAAGAACACCAGCGTCAGGACATCTTCCTCACGCTGGATGGCGAAGGAGAAATTTGGCGGGATAAACAGGAAGTCATAGGTCAGGAACGACAACGCCGCGCAGGCCAGCGCGGGCCCCAGGCTACTGCGTACCGCCACCAGCAACACCGCGGCGAGGAACACCAGGGAAATATTCGGCAACGCCAACAGGCTCGACACCCCCCAGGCCAACGCACTGGCGAGTAAGGTGGCCAGCACTGCCAGGGCATAGTCGAACCACACAAAACCACGCACGCTGGGCAAACGCGCTGGCGCCGGTACATCGTCGCTGTCGAGCACGTTGATTTCCAGGCCGCGCGCATTGCGCAACAGCCGAGCCGCGAGCCCGCCGCCAAACAGCCTGCGTCGCCAGCGCGGACGCGATTGTCCGACCAACAGCAGACTCGCACGGCGCTCGGCGGCGTGCTGGATCAGGGTCTTGGCCACTTCACCGGCACGCAGCAACACCACTTCACCGCCCAGGCGCTCTGCCAGTTGCTGGGCGTTTTGCAGGCGCAGGCGCGATTGCTCGTCGCGCGCGCGGCCGTTGTCGACATGCACCAGACTCCAAGGCAAATGCCGGCGCTGCGCCACACGGCTGGCATGTCGCACCAAGCGTTCCGCCTGGGCATCTCCATCGACGCCCACCAACAACCGCCCGCGCACGGTGGGCACGGCCTGGCCGAGCTGGCGATAACCCTGGGTCAAATCATTATCGACGTGGGCGGCGGCGGTCTGCATCGCCAACTCACGCAGGGCCATGAGGTTGGTCTGGGAGAAAAACGCATCAATGGCTGCACGGGCCTGTTCCGGCACGTAGACCTTGCCGTCGCGCAGGCGCTCCAACAGCTCGCGGGATGGCAGGTCGATCAACAGCAGCTCATCCGCCTCCTGCAACACCCAGTCAGGCAAGGTTTCACGCACCTGCACGCCGGTGATGCCCCGCACCTGATCGTTGAGACTTTCCAGGTGCTGGACGTTGACCGTGGTGAACACATTGATGCCGGCGGCGAGCAGTTCCTGAATGTCCTGCCAGCGCTTTTCGTGGCGGCTGCCGGGCGCATTGCTGTGGGCCAGTTCGTCCACCAGCACCAGCTTGGGCTTGGCGGCGAGCACGCCGTCGAGGTCCATCTCCTCCAGCATCACGCCCCGGTATTCGGAGCGCAGCAAAGGCTGCTGCGGCAAACCACCGAGCAAGGCTTCGGTTTCCGCACGGCCATGGGTCTCGACCACGCCCGCAACCACCTTGACGCCCTGGCGCAGTTGGGTGTGGGCGGCCTGGAGCATGGCGTAGGTCTTGCCCACGCCAGGCGCGGCGCCGAGGAACACTTTGAGGCGGCCACGGCCGTTGCGCGGCAGCTCGGCTAACAGGGCATCGGCACGGCCGGAGTCGCTCATGGGAGTAGTGTCCTTCAGATGTCATGTAATCAGGCACAATCTAATTCAAATGTGGGAGCGGCGGTGCGACGATTCGACTTGCTCGCGAAAGCTGCATGTCAGTCAACAGATGTATCGACTGAACCACCGCTTTCGCGAGCAAGCCCACACAGGGGATCTTCACTCTGCTGCAGATCGCTGATCAGCGTGCCCATGCCGGTTGGCGAAAATCTCCAGCGGTACGAAGCGCCGGTCAAGGCCTGCCGCGAGCAGTTTGGCGTCTGAAACGGCAGCCCATGTGGGTGGCGCGCTTGTGTGGGAGCGGGCTTGCTCGCGATGCGGTGTGTCAGCCAACTTGTCTGTTACTGATCCACCGCAATCGCGAGCAAGCCCGCTCCCACAGGGGTTCAGAGTTTTTCCAGGGCCATATTCAGCGCCAGCACATTCACCACCGGCGGCCCCACCAGCGGGCTTTCGGTGTGCTCGTCCAGCAGTTGCTCCAGGGTCGACACCGGCAGATGACGCGCGGCAGCCACCCGCGCCAGTTGATAGGCAATCGCCTGCGGTGGCAAGTGCGGATCGAGACCGCTGCCGGAAGTCGTCAACAATGCCAGCGGTACCGGGCCCTGACCTGGAACCTGGAGCTTGCCGGCGGCGTCGAAGATCCGCGTCGCCAGCGCCGGGTTGCTTGGGCCCAGGTTGCTGGCGCTGCTGGAGACCGTCGCAAAAGCCCCCGCGGACGGCCGCGGGTGGAACCAGCCATCACCGGTAAAGTCCTGGGCAATCAGGCTGGAACCCCGCACCTTGCCGTCGGCATCGCGCACCAGGCTGCCATTGGCCTGCTCGGGAAAGGCGACTTGGGCGACGCCGGTCACTACCAGCGGATAGGCCACGCCAGTGATCAGGGTCATCAACACCAGCAGGCTCAAGGCCGGGCGGATCATCTTGGTCATCATCAAATCCTCATGGGAAACACGTCATTGAGTACCGCAGCCAACGACTGCGGCACCGGTTCAAACCAGGTGCAACGCCGTCAACAGCATGTCGATCAGCTTGATCCCCACGAATGGCACCACAAGCCCGCCTACGCCATAGATCAACAGATTGCGCCGCAGCAACGCCGCAGCGCTCGCCGCCTGTACCCGTACACCGCGCAGCGCCAACGGGATCAGCACCACGATGATCAGGGCGTTGAACACAATGGCCGAGAGAATCGCGCTCTGCGGACTGCTCAGGTGCATCACGTTGAGCACACCCAATTGTGGGTAGATCGAGGCGAACAGCGCCGGCAGGATGGCGAAGTATTTGGCCACGTCATTGGCGATGGAGAACGTGGTCAGCGCGCCTCGGGTCACCAGCAATTCCTTGCCGACCTGCACCACGTCCAGCAACTTGGTGGGATCGCTGTCGAGATCGACCATGTTCGCCGCCTCGCGGGCCGCCTGCGTGCCATCATTCATCGCCATGCCGACATCCGCCTGGGCCAGCGCCGGCGCATCGTTGGCGCCGTCGCCGCACATGGCCACCAGACGCCCGTCGCCTTGTTCAAGGCGAATGCGCGCCAACTTCTTCTCGGGCGTGGCTTCGGCCAGCACATCATCAACCCCGGCTTCGGCAGCGATGGCGGCGGCGGTCAACGGGTTGTCGCCGGTCACCATCACCGTGCGGATCCCCAGTTTGCGCAGCTCGGCGAAACGCTCGCGAATGCCGGGCTTGACCACGTCCTTGAGGTGAATCGCGCCGAGCAGCTTGCCGTCGGCACATACCAGCAAGGGCGTGCCGCCGCTCTGGGCGATTTTGTCGATTTCCCTGGACAGCGCGGGCAGCACCTCCTGACGCTGCACGCCAATAAAGCTCAGCAACGAGTCGACGGCGCCTTTACGGAAGACGCGTCCCTGGTAATCGACGCCGGACAAGCGTGTCTCAGCACTGAACGGCACCCCCGTCAGTTCCTCGGCGGGCGGTTCGGTTTGCGGGTACAAGGCGCGCAGGTACTCGACGATGGATTTGCCTTCGGCGGTGTCGTCCGCCAAAGACGCCAGCAGCGCCCCTTCTGCCAGCTCGCTGGCGCTGACACCCGGCGCCGCATGCACCGCCGCGCAACGGCGGTTACCGAAAGTGATGGTGCCGGTCTTGTCCAGCAGCAACACGTGCACATCGCCCGCGGCTTCCACCGCACGGCCGGACTTGGCGATCACATTGAGGCGCACCAGGCGGTCCATGCCGGCGATACCGATGGCCGACAACAGGCCGCCGATAGTGGTAGGAATCAGCGTCACCAACAGCGCCACCAGAAACACCAACGGCAGGCTGCCATTGGCGAAGTAAGCGAACGGCTGCAAGGTCACGACCACCAGCAGGAAGATCAGGGTCAGGCCGATCAGCAGGATATCCAGCGCCACTTCATTAGGTGTCTTCTGACGCTTGGCGCCTTCTACCAGCGCGATCATGCGGTCCAGGGTCGATTCGCCCGGATTGGCGGTGATGCGGATCAGCAGCCAGTCGGACACCAACCGAGTATTGCCGGTGACAGCCGAGCGGTCGCCGCCCGATTCACGAATCACCGGCGCGGATTCCCCGGTGATCGCCGCTTCGTTGACGGCGGCGATGCCTTCAATGACTTCGCCATCACCGGGGATCATTTCCCCGGCCTCGACCCGCACCACATCCTCTTTGTGCAAGCTCGAGGCCGGCACGACCTGGAAGCTGCCGTCCGCCTCCCGGCGCCGCGCACTGAGGCCTTCGCTGCCCGCCTTGAGGCTGTCGGCGCGGGCTTTGCCACGGCCCTCGGCGAGGGCTTCGGCAAAGTTGGCGAACAGCACGGTGAACCACAGCCACACAGCGATTTGCACGGCGATAAAGGTGGGCACAGCGGTGTCGGGTATCAGGCACAGGAACGTGGTGAGGATCGCGGTCAATTCCACCACCAGCATCACGGGCGAGCGTTTCAACTGGCGCGGGTCCAGCTTGACGAACGCCTGGACCAGCGCCGCACGCCACAGGGCCGAGATCGCGGTTTTGGCCGGCTCGCGGGTTTTGCCCGGTGCGGCATTTTTTGCAGGCATATTCATGTTCATATCCCTTTTCAGAAGCCCATGCTCAAGTGTTCAGCAATCGGTCCCAGCGCCAGCGTCGGCAGGAAAGTCAGGCCGCCCACCAGCAAAATGGTCATGGTCAACAGGGTCACGAACAGCGGGCCATGGGTCGGAAAGCTGTTCTGGCTGACCGGTGCGCTCTTCTTCATCGCCAGGCTGCCGGCCAGGGCCAGTACCGGGAAGATGTAGCCAAAACGACCGATCAACATGCCCAGGCCTTGCATCAGGTTGTGAAAGGGTGTGTTGGCGCCAAAGCCACCGAAGGCCGAACCGTTGTTGGCGCCCGCCGAGGTGTAGGCGTACAGCAACTGGCTGAAACCGTGAGGGCCTGGATTACTGATTGCCGCAGCCGGGCCAGGCAAGCTGGCGGCAATCGCGCTGAGCACCAGCACGGCCACCGGCATGACCAGCAGTGTCACCACCAGCAATTGCACTTCCCTGGCCTGGAGCTTCTTGCCGAGGTATTCCGGAGTGCGACCGATCATCAGGCCGGCAAGAAATACCGCGATCAGCACATTGAGCAACATGCCGTACATCCCGGCACCGACGCCGCCGAAGATCACTTCGCCGACCATCATGTTGACCAGCGCCACCATCCCACTGAGGGGACTGAGGCTGTCCTGCATACCGTTGACCGAACCGTTGGACGCCGCCGTGGTGGTCACCGACCACAGCACGGTGCCGGTGGTGCCGAAGCGTGACTCCTTGCCTTCGAGCGGGGCGGTCTGTTCGACGGCGGGGTTATGCAAGGTCGGGTTGGGCTGGTATTCGGACCACAGCGACACCGCGCCGCCGATCAGGAACAGCGCGAGCATGCAGCCGAGAATCGCCCGGCTCTGACGCAGGTCTTTGACGTAATGGCCAAACGTAAACACCAGGGCGACCGGGATCAGGATGATCGCCGACACTTCAAACAGGTTGGACCAGGCCGTCGGGTCCTCGAACGGATGCGCCGAGTTGACGCCAAAGAAGCCCCCGCCGTTGGTGCCCAGTTGCTTGATGGCAATCTGACTGGCCGCTGGCCCCAAAGGAATCAACTGATCCACGCCCTGCATCGTCAGCGCATCAACGTAGTGGGCGAAGGTTTGGGGAACGCCCTGCCAGACCAGAAACAACGCCAGCACCAGGCACAGTGGCAACAGTCCATAAAGCGTGGCGCGTGTCATGTCGACCCAAAAGTTGCCCAGGGTGCTTGCCGATTTGCGAGCAATCCCACGGCACAACGCAACCAGGACGGCCAAGCCGGTGGCCGCGCTGACAAAGTTCTGCACGCCAAGGCCGACCATCTGGCTGAAGTAGCTCAGGGACGCCTCGCCGCTGTAGGACTGCCAGTTGGTATTGGTGATGAAACTGACGGCGGTGTTGAACGCCTGCGTCCACTCCATGCCCGGCAGTTGCTGCGGATTGAGGGGCAAATAGCCCTGCAACAGCAGGATCGCGAACAGCAGCACAAAGCCTGAAAGGTTGAATGCGAGCAAGGCCAGGGCATACTTCTGCCAGCTTTGCTCTTGTTGCGCATCAACCCCCGACAGGCGCAGACACACGCGCTCAACCGGTCCGAGCACGGGCGTCAGCCAGGTGCGCTGACCTTCCATCACCTTGTAGTAGAAGCGCCCCAGAAAGGGCGCCGGAACCAGCACTGCGGCAAAGAAGGCGATGATCAGCCAATAGTCATAACTGTGCATAGCCGCTCCTAGTTCCGATCTGCGCGTAGCAGCGCGACCAGCAGATAGATGAACAGCGCCACGGCCAATAGCAGTGACACTCCGTCCAGAATGCTCATGGAAGTTTCTCCGTCGTACGGCGACTGCCGCGTGTAGGAGGATTGTCCACAGGAGTGGCGTAAAGGAACGAGAGCGAGGGCATGGCGGGGGCGTAAAAACAGCGTAAAGAACCGGCCTCTGCCGATTTTTTGCAGGAGCGGAGCGCCTGATACCGCTTTTGTGGCGAGGGGGCTTGTCCCCCGTTGGACTGCGCAGCAGCCCCAAACCAGCCGCTGAGGAGCGCCTGATACGCCGCATTCCTCTTTATTGGGGCTGCTGCACAGCCCAGAGAGACAAGTCCCCTCGCCACAGGAGATTTTCAGCTTTAACTGAATGGCATTGCCCCAAACCCGGCGCACCGTAACCCGGTCGTATCGAGCAGCTTTCATTTACTCCCCAACCGGCTGCGCACGCGCTCGCCGATACACTCTCGAGCAGGCTCTGAACCCTCGGGGCATAACCGGCCTACAATGGAACGACTGAGGAAACTCGTCACTCAAAGCTGATAGCGCTGCGGGAAATCCTCCCCGCAGCTGTCGGCCTCAAGGAGAACCCTATGCCCTGGTATGCCTGGTTGATCATGGCTGTCGCCATCGGCTCGATCGTCGGTGGTTTGATGATGCTGCGCGACAGCGCCAACAAAGTGGAACTGACCGATGAACAACGCAAGCGCGTCGCTGAACGCAACGCGCAAGCAGACGCCAAGGATGCGCAGGATCGCTGAGGGGTCGTCTATTCCCAATCCGCTTTCGCGATATGCAGCCCGTGCTGCCCGTTGTAGGCAGCACGCTCTGGCGGACTCCAGCCCTCCAGCAAGGCATCCTCCAACCGATAAATTTCCACCCCTAACGGCCGGCAGACGCTGAGAGGGTCCTGCGCGTCAGGCCCCCACATCGCCAGCGACAAATCGCCCCCCGGACAAGTCGACAACGCGCACAGCACATCAATCTCGGCAAAAAACTCCAGGTAATCACCTTGCTGCGCCGGACAGGCCTTCATGAAATACAGGTCATCGTGATTCAAGCCGGTGCACTGGAAGATGTTCAGCACATCGTGCACATCAAACTCCGTCAGCCCGTGTGGCAGCACCGCACGGGTCAGATTCGAGTGGCAATGATGGTGGAAGTCCTCACCGGTCAGCATCTTGTTCACATAAGGATCGCAACGAGTGCCTAATAGATCATGCAAACGCCCGCCGTGCTCATCGATGCCATAGGCCGCCAGGCTGTCATCGGTAATCGTCAACAGCGGCCGCAAAAACGGCAGGTTTGACCACAACCGATCATGGGTCGTGACATGCGCGCCCTGCAGCTGCCGAGTACGCGCCGCCCACAGACGCTCGCGGGGATCATGGGCATTCCACACGTTGAAGTCACCCACCTGCGGGCCAACCGGTGTGGTTACCCGGAACACATGACCGGCCGGCACCTTCCAGGCACGCCCCGTCCTGATCGGTACTTCAAACTGCTCAATCAGTGTGCGCTGATCAACCTCACCGCGAATCCGCTCGTAGAACGCCGTGTCGACCTGCAACGCCGAACCTTTGCTGACCTGATAAGCCGCAGGATAGTTTTTGTACATGGTGCAATGCTCCATTAACGGTGGGCGAACAGCGTATGAGCCAGAGGACCGGCGAAGGACAAAGTGCTACTCATCGACACTTCATCAGGGCTCAACAATCATTTCAGTAGGCGTAATCACTATTCATGCCAACCAGCAAAGAAGCCGGCGTAGACCCTAATGCCCCTGTAGGAGCGAGCTTGCTCGCGAAAAAATGCAAAGGCACCGCGTTTATCAGACAGTACGCGTTACCGTTGACGATTTTCGCGAGCAAGCTCGCTCCTACATCGGCATTAGGCGTAGCCCCCTTTTTGTAAAGAGCCAGGAACCCGCACCAAACCCTGGTTAATATGGCGTGATGTTTCGGAGGGTGCCTCTATGCGTTATTCGCAGGATCACAAAGCTCAAACCCACCAGCGCATCATTAAAGAAGCCTCCGTTCGATTTCGTCGCGACGGCATCGGCGCCACCGGGCTGCAACCGCTGATGAAAGCCCTGGACCTGACCCATGGCGGGTTCTACGCACACTTCAAATCCAAGGACGAACTGGTGGAAAAGGCCCTGCAGGCCGCTGCCGCCGAACTCGACACGCACTGCGCAACGCTGTTCAGCCAGGAACAGCCATTGCACGCGTTCATCGACAGCTACTTGTCCGAATGGCACCGAACCTCACCAGACCAGGGTTGCCCATTGCCGACCATGTCCTGGGAAATGGCACAGCGGGGCCGACAAAGCTCGACCACCGATACCGTGCTGGCCACCAGGCTCCAGCAAATAGAAGCGACGCTGCATAGTTCAAATGCCGGCGAGCAAAGCCTGATCATGATGTCGACCCTGGTCGGGGCACTGATGCTCGCGAGGAGCGTCGAGAGCCCAGAGTTGGCGACGCGGATTTTAGAAGTGGTGAGTGACCAGTTGAAAATTGCCTTATAGAATAGGAAAAGGGATTATCCCCTTAATCCTCACAAAGCACCCTGCGGGCGGCTCCATATAAGCGTCCTGTTCCCGTTATTAATCGTTCAGGTCTTCAGTCCGGCGACCACTGTATTCTTTTCCAACGCTGCACCTTGTGGTGCCGGGGCAGCCGTGCAGCTCTCCCCGGGTATTACCCACTTTCCCACTTAAGCTAAGCGGATCTACATCATGGTATTTTATGCAAATATTGGGCTTCGCAGATATCGGTCCGCTCTCTCCATGCCGCCTCATATCCGCGTTGGTCAGCGCTTTGCATCGCGCTTCCCTTAGACCTGAAGACGCCCTCAAAAGCCTGTTCTCTGACTAGCAAGTTTGCCTTGTATGAGGTGGAATTTATCCCGCGTAAGTGCGCCAAAAAAGCCAGCTCAGAGCGAGCACGGTGTGCTACGACTCAAACTGCTATTTGTCAGCGGTCGGAGATGTAACAAACACCAAGTTACTGGTAGCGCCATTGGATATGCTTGGATTTGCAATTATTTTTCCACCTGGCTCGATCGAGACAGTTCCTTGAGACGTTCCGTCTACCTTAGGTGATAGAGGATGTATGGATGAAAACGCTTGATTGATCCCCGCCCTTGTAGGCCATACAGACTGCACCTGCCTTACGGTAGAAGAGCCAACTCCCAACCCGTTAAGATTCAATCTCAGCAAATATTGTGATCCATTATTTTTCACTGCAGAAATATTATCAGCGGTCTGACCAAGAGCAGTTATGCCTGTATCGTCAATTTTCAAGGGGTACCACCAGTCGTGAAAGTCCAGAGCCTGTTTTTTTGATGAGCAGCTAAGCCCAATACGTTTAGCGATAATTTCAGCTATGTATTTATGCCCAGCGATACTCGGGTGAGCTCCATCTATAAATAATTTCAAAGTACTTACACGATAAGCGTCGGACGCTGGCCCGTCGGTTTTTTTAAACATATCCGGAAAAGGAATGTATACACCTTTAGTGCTTTCTGCGAGTCGGCGTAACTCGGCACGAGTTGGGGAATCCCATTCATCAATCCAGCAAAAATCTGGAACAACTAATGGCACTTCATAATAATTTGCATATGCAATTAGCCAGTCAATCCTTTTCTTAAACTCCGAAAAGTATGTGGGATTAGTTTGGTTATCACCGGAGTCATTGTAACCTAGCGCCATGATCATCATCGACGTGCCATTTAATAGCGCGGCGATCGTGCTTTCATCCAACCATCGCAAGCGACGACCAGAGGTAGAAAAATTGTTGACCATTAATGTATTTTCAGGCCCTACATAACTAAACCCACACAACTCCACTTTCGCAGCGGAAGTTGTGACGCACTCGATCTTGGTAATCCCGGACTTGTCTGCCACCAAGTTTATCACTTGAACAATAATAGGTATCACAACATTCTTAGCAGTATTGACTGACGCGACTGTACTTCCATTAATTCTTACATCGAATGTCCCGCCCCCTGGATTACCGATATACCAAACATATGCCCTATTTTGAAAGGTGGGTATAGTACTGGAAAGAACGTTACCAATCGCTGTAGATACCCAAGAAAGCCCTTGAGGAACGTACGTTCCTGTCGACGCCTCACGAGCCTGCCAAGCGCCGGCCGGTGAAAATACGATTTCATGGATATCTTTCGTCAAAGTGGCCCCAGCCCCCAGGGTCATTAGCGGGACGAAACCATAACTGATTGACCCATAATCTAAATTCACGCACCGCTTGAGAACATTTACCCAGCTATTTCGGTATGAGTCCCCAGCGAAAGCCCCATGTGAAATTGAATCGCCGAGAACGTATATTGCTGGATTGGCAGAAATATTAGTTCGCACTCGAGTACGCATAATCGCATCCCCGAATCCACCTATTTCTGCATGGACCTCAGATATCAGAGTATTTTCATTGTTCGTCGCTAGATTTTCGCTGGACTCGATAACACCAGCCAGCGCATGGGCCTCAACAGGACTTTCAGTAGTATTAGACATGATCTTACCTATTAAAAAACCCGCGTGAATTACTGGTAGGAGTTGTAGAGCTTTAGCCCGCCGCTGGCGTCCAACCCTCTTCAACACAATATAGCATCGTTGCCACCTCCGCAGCATAAATTGCTCAGCTCGCGTACTAATTTGACTAACTTATACAACTGAATAATTTCATTCATGCACATGCAATGCTCCCTATGACACGGATCTTTCCAGTGTAATGCAGAGCCACTCTTGGTGGCAGGCATAACAGCTGAGTCGCTGCTCACGATTCAGCAGCCTTATCATTTGAAGGAGCTATATATTGCGCCCTACCTTTCATGCTTATGCCTTTCGGATTTCCGTCATAGTGTCTATTCGAGTATTGAGTCAGCACCAAAAATAAGACCGGTCAATAACCGGTCTTACTTTGTCCTCACTGACGTTTATTTGACTTCCAGACGATCGCGATTCTTTTCCAGAAGCGATTTACCGATCCCCTTCACCTCCAGCAGCTCATCCACCACCGTGAACGAACCATTGGACTCGCGATAAGCAATGATTGCCTTCGCCTTGGCCGCGCCAATACCGAGCAGATCACGGCGCAGGGTTTCAGCGTCTGCCGCGTTGAGGTTCACCTTCGAAGTGGATTGCTCGGTCTTGATCATCTGGACGGCCATCGACGATGGCGCCTCGGGTTTTGCGGAAGGGGCGGCTGTGACGGCGAGGGACAAGCTGGTGAGCACGGCAAGGACCAGCGAGGGAAAGCAGGATTTACGCATTAGAGACGCTCCATGACATCAGTAAGAAAAGCAGCTTTTCCGAAGCTGCTTTTCAAACTTAGGTGATGCGCGAGGATAGTCAAAAATGGCTGAGTTACAGGGTGTGAACTCAGGGCTCCAGCCGACGTTGCTGGTAGATCCAGTCGACGATTTCTCCGTCCGGCGCATAACCACTGACAGTGTCGCGCAGCAGTTGGCGGACGCGGTTGTAGTCGTCCTGCTCGACGGCGGCGAGCAGTTCGGTCAATTTGTCCTTGAGCATATCCCACGCCAGATGATCTTCGTTGGCACTCATGATCATCGGGTGCTGGGTAGCGACCACGTTGTCGCCGATCAGCAACTCTTCGTAAAGCTTTTCGCCAGGACGCAGGCCGGTGAATTCGATAGCTATATCGCCGTGGGGGTTTTTCTCGGAGCGGACACTGAAGCCCGACAGGTGGACCATCTTCTCCGCCAGCTCGACAATCCTCACCGGCTCGCCCATGTCCAGCACGAACACGTCTCCGCCCTGCCCCATCGAGCCCGCCTGAATCACTAACTGCGCCGCCTCGGGAATCGTCATGAAATAACGCGTGATCTTGGGATGCGTGACCGTCAGGGGCCCACCGGACTTGATTTGCTTGTGGAAAAGCGGAATCACTGAGCCAGACGATCCCAGCACATTGCCAAACCGGACCATCGTGAAACGGGTTTTATTAACCCTCGACACATTCGAACTGTCACCGAACAGCACCGGCGCGAGCTCATGGCTCAAAGCCTGTAACGTCAATTCGGCAAGACGCTTGGTGCTGCCCATCACATTAGTGGGACGTACAGCCTTATCCGTGGAGATCAATACAAAATTGGCCACGCCCGAGCGCAAAGCCGCTTGAGCGGTGCATAACGTACCGATCACGTTGTTCAACACGCCCTCGGCAATGTTGTGCTCGACCATTGGGACATGCTTGTAAGCGGCAGCGTGGTAGACCGTGTCTACGCGCCACGCCTTCATCACATCCTGCAATTTGGTCTCATTGCGCACAGAACCCAGAATCGGCACCAGTTTTACCGACAGCGACTCACGGGAAATGCGCTGTTCAAGCTCGGAGAGAATGCTATAGAGGTTGAACTCGCTGTGATCGAACAGCAGCAAGGTCGTTGGACGCAGTGCCAGAATCTGCCGGCACAACTCAGAACCGATAGACCCCCCTGCCCCAGTCACCAGGACACTCTGTTGCTTGATGCAATGTTCCAGCAAGTCCCCTTGCGCTGGCACCGCATCGCGCCCCAACAGGTCAGCGATATCGACTTCCTGAATGTCATCCACCTTGACTCGCCCGCTGGCAAGGTCCATGAAGCCGGGAACGCTGCGGACGTGCAGTGGAAAACCTTCCAGAAAGCCCAGAATCTCACGACGCCGCGCCCTATTGGACGATGGAATCGCCAACAGGATTTCCTGCGCCCCCGTGAGATCAATCATTCGTTGAATATGCTTGGGCTTGTACACATGCAAACCGGCAATCACGCGGTCGGAGATACTCGGGTCATCGTCGATAAACGCCACAGGACGCATCAGACGCCCCATGCGCAACGCCGCGACCAACTGATTACCCGCAGCGCCGGCGCCGTAAATCGCAACGCGTGGCAGGCCGTCATCATGATTGGTGAAAGGAACATGCTGCGTAGTATTGAACCAATCCCCGAGAAAATACTGACGCATCGCCAAACGCAGGCCGCCCACCATGATCAGGCTCAACCACCAATAGTTGAAAATGATCGAACGCGGGACAACGTTTTGATGATTACTGTACCAATAGACGACGATACCCAGAATCAACGACGAAAGGCTGACCGCCTTGATAATCGCAATCAGCGCGTCGTTGCCAAAATAGCGCATGACCGCGCGGTACATGCCAAAGCGGATGAACAGCGGAATGGCGACAATCGGCGCAGCCAGGAACAGCCAGAGATGGCCACGAAATGGGTTGATCATGTCATCAATGCCCAGGCGCACGACAAAGGCCAGCCAGAGGGCGGCCCACACGACAAGAATGTCCGTAAATACCTGGAGCAGTCTTTTCTTGCGGCGGGGCAAGCCCACCAAGAACGTCCGTAACTTATCCATAACGCCTTCGGCCACCTAATGCTTCTCCATACTATAAAGTCCTGTGCCTATTCTACGTATCTGAGCACTGTATGCCTTATAAAAAATGGTCAGCTTGAAGGGCCGGCCTGCGTATTCTGGAACTCTAGAGCGCCAGCGTTGAACTTGAACGCCAGTAAAACCAAGGGTACATAAGCAATAAGCAGCGCGCTAAGACCGTCAACCCCTAACAAAACCACGCATGCGGCGATCGGCAACAGCCAAAACAGATTGATCGCTGCAACAGCCAGGGTGACCGGCAAATGCTTGCCAAATCGACGTGATGCGAACTGATAGCCGTGGCTGCGATGGGCCTCGTAAACCTTATCCCCGCGCACCAGCCGGCGAATCAAGGTGAATGTGGCATCGACAATGAACACACCCAGCAGAATCAGCCAGACCCAAAGCAACTTGGGTGACGTCCAGGCTGCCTGAAGCGATAGCAGTCCCAGGATAATGCCGAGAAACCCGCTGCCTGCATCCCCCATGAAAATTCGAGCGGGGGGGAAGTTCCAGTAAAGAAACCCTAATACTGCCATGCTTAACAACAACGGCGCCCAGATGAGTTCTTGATAATCACCCAGCCAATAGATCAAGCATGCTCCGATACATGCGCATACCGCCTCGATACTAGCCAGACCATCGATACCATCCATGAAGTTGTACAGATTGAGCATCCACACGAGATAAAAAGCAGCCAGGATGTGCCCCACCCAAGCTAGCTCAATCGTCCCTCCAGGAAGCGTGATAGCAGGCAGACCACCCAACCAGAAAAGTCCCCAGATTGCAGCACTGAAGTGCCCCAACAAACGCCAGCGGGCCGCGATGTGACCGTGATCGTCGAGAAATCCAAGTAACGCGACTGCTGTACCAGCCCCCAAGAACGCCAATGTCACAGCGCCCGGTAATTCATCCCCAAGGTACAATATCGGCAATGAGAGCAAAAAACTCACGACAATCGCCAACCCTCCTCCTCTGGGAGTTGGGACCGAGTGAGAGCTCCGTGCATTAGGAATATCAATCAAACTACGGGCCAACGCATAGCGACGCAAGCACAAGGTCAGCACAAGAGCAAGGGCTGCAATAGCAGGCGCAAGCCACAGTAAACGTGTCATCAACGGCTCCAATGTCGGTCCCATATCGGACCCAGTTATTTACTTCACACTTCCCTGAAAATTTATCGCCGTCTTGCGCAACGCGCTAGCTACAGCCACAGGCGGAGTCCACCCGAGCAGTTGGCGATTTTTGCCAATATCGACCTGCAGAGAACCGCACAATCGCTGACCAATGGCTTTACGACCTATCAACACGGCCCCCCACTGCAGCAGAAATTCCGGAACGGGAATCAGACGCGCCGGTTTACCCAGTGCGGCCCCCATGCGAATTAACAAATCGGTGGTCGACATGTCATCGCCATCACTGACCAGAAATGTCTCGTTGGCCGCTGCCGGATGATCCAGGCACGTGACAATCAGATCAACTAGATTGTCCAGTGCGACAAGGCTGCGTTGATTGCGAATAGCCCCCAAGGGCAACACCATTCCTTTGTTAAGCCAATTCATCATGCTGCGAAAATTCGCCTTGACTCCAGGCCCATACACTAAAACGGGGCGAATGATAACGACTTCCATACCCGTCCTCTCAGCCAGCAAGTTAAGTTGCTGCTCGGCCTCCATTTTGGAGATACCGTAAGGGTCGCAAGGTGCAGGAGTATCATCAGCCGTATAAGGGGTACCTGAACGCGTTTCCTCACCATTGACTTTGATCGAACTGATAAAAATGAAACGCCTGACACCTGCTTGAGCTGCCTGCTCTGCAAGTTTCAACGTGCCCTCAACATTCACCTTGCGATATTCCGTCAAGGGATCGCTAGACAAATCAGACATTACATGAACACGCGCGGCGCAATGGACCAGTACCTCGACCCCGGCAAGAGGAAGCGCCTCTGAACCAAGATAATCAGCACCAACGCGCACGGGGACTACATCTGAAGGAAGTGGTACGCCGTCGCGACGTACCAAGGCCAGGACGTGGTAGCCTCCAGTCGATACCAGTTGCTCAATAAGTGCCGCACCTACAAAACCGCTTGCGCCGGTAACAAGGATTGTTTTCTGCTGTTTCAAACCGCGCGCTCCAACTGCCTATAGACATCCAAATGTTGCTCCACGATTTTTTCAATCGCAAACGCATTGACGGCCAGCTCACGCCCCGCGGCCCCCATTCTAAAGCGCAATAGCGGGTCTTCAATCAGCACCTGCAACTGATCGGCAAGGGCTTGAGAGTCGCGCGCAGGCACCAGCAAACCGGTCACATTGGGATCGATAGCGTCCCGGCAGCCTGGCACGTCCGTCGTAACAACTGCTCGACCACAGGCCGCCGCCTCAACCAAGACCTTAGGTAATCCTTCACGGTAGGACGGCAATGTCACAACATTCGCCGCAGCAAAAAGAGTCGCAATGTCATTGCGATGACCCAGTAATTCAACCACAGCTTGCTCTCGCCACTGCGCTAACTGCGAAGGGGTCACCGTAGCCGGGTTGCCCGGGTCGACGTCACCAATTAATTGGAAGCGCGCGCGCACACCGCGCTGGGTCAGTATGTTTGCAGCTTCGACGAACTCCACCACGCCCTTGTCGCGCAATAGCCGCGCGGCCATACACACTACGGGCAGCCCCTCCGGCTCCGGAACAGCAGTGTACAAGGACAGGTCAACACCAGAGCCACGGATCATCACGACTTTAGCCTCAGTAAGGCCGCCCATATTTAACAGCAAGTCACGATCATCAGGGTTCTGAAAAATCGACCGCAAATTGCGCTTTCCCAAAGCCAGGCGATAAAAAGTACTCACTACCTTACGAGTAACAAACGCCTTGATCCCTTTTGAGAGAAACACGAATCCTAAACCTGAAATAGCAGTAACCACGCCCTTGACGGGCGCAAGGCGAGCAGCGATACCACCATAGAGAACAGGTTTGATGGTAACGAGGTGCAATACATCCGGCCTCAAAGCCCACAGGATCTTCCAAATCGCGTACATCAACCCAAGCTCTCTCAGAGGGTTACGACCGCTGCGAGAAAGAGGCAATGGATAAAAATCAAAGCCTTCGGCGGCGAAAGTCGCTACTGCCGGTCCGGGCATGCAAGCCACATGAATCCGATAACCCGCAGCTTGTGCGCCTTTGGCCACTGCCAGACGGTGAGATAAAAAAAATCCCGGATCATTAACAATAAATAAAAGGTTTTTACTCATGCCTGCTCTTCCAAACGTGCCTGGAACATCAAAATAATCTACAAGTGAGGCCTCTGTTTTCGGCGCCTCAAAGATATTCCGGCCAAATCTCTCTGATGGATTCAGAAGGAAAATGTCCGCGGTGACCTAGGCGCGTCTCGCTCAACAGCGACTTCCGTTGCCTTGGTTTTTCGATATGCGCTTTAGGAACATTGCGAAAAAACCATCTCATGGCCTCAAATTGCCCGGACGATGACGCACCTTCAGTTCCAGCGGCATGCATCCATGTCAATTCGTCGAACCAATGATCAAGCAAGAACACTGGCACTTCAATGCTTGATGCCATAACGGCCCAATACAGTTTGATCAGAATTTCACCCGATACACATCTCTGGATGTCCATCACCGGGTGCTACAAATTGTCGGTTTGCGAACCGCGTGATTGCCCAGCGTCGAAGCCTGACATACCCGTCGCTCTGTAAACCAGGGGTAATGGGCACGTTGAGGGTGGCATCGTTATTCCGGTTAAAACCGCCGAAACTACACATCAATGAATGTCACGACTTATGCAAAAGCTGATCATATATTTCTTTGAATTTATTTTCGGTGCATTTCATAGTGAAATTTTCAGCGATACGTTTATAGGCAGATAGCCCCATAACTGAACGTTCGACATCCGTCGCAGAAATTATTTTTTCCAATGCGTCGGCCAAGGCCTGGACATCCTGCACAGGGACTACAACCCCGTTACCGCCCAACAGCAATGCCGCATCACCTACATCGGTGGTCACGCAGGGCAATCCCATACTCATTGCCTCACCTAAAACATTAGGAAAGCCTTCTGTAAGTGAGTGCAGGCAGAACATATCCATTGCCTTAAAACAGGCGGGTACGTCACTCCGCTCTCCCAGCAATACAAATCGCTCAGGGTGTCCTGTTGCAGCGATCTCAGCCATCAGTGCTGTATTGGCACAATCAACGTCACGCCCCACCAACAGAAACTTAACCTGTGGGATATGGCTTGCGACCAGCCCGGCAGCCTTGATGAAATCAGTATGATTTTTGACCGGATTGAAACGCCCTAAGCTGCCTACAACGAAATCTCCTGCATTCAAGCCTTGCGCTGAGCGTATGGCATCACGTTCTTCGGTGGAAGCCTCCCATCGTGCAAGGTCGAATCCGTTTGGAACAACAGTCATTTTGCGCGAAGAGTATCCGACCGCAATATGGGATTTACGCGACGCTTCGGCAGCACATACGACAACTGCCGGAATAAAACCCGACGACCAAGCACAGAGTTTACGAACAAATATTGTCGACCGTCCGCGGCCCCGGCCCAGGTCAGTCGTTCTGACCCCCCAAATTACTTTTTTTATGCCTACCCAACGTGCAGCTAAACCACCCAACAAATCAGCATGATACATCCAGGTCTGTACAACATCAGGCTTACCGAGACGAAGATGGCGAACCAGCTTTGCAAAGGTGCGGATGACGTCCCAAGCGCCCCGCATTTCCAAGGTTTCAACAGTGATACCCCGGTCACGTAACAGCCTACCCACCTCGCCGAGGTCAGTAAGGGAAATAACGCTATGTTCGTCGCCCGGACGGGAATTGAATGCCTCGCAAAGCCTGAGCAACATCAACTCGGCGCCGCCGATGTGAAGTCCAACAATAATATGGATAACTTTCACCGGCTTTGCTCCTCCAGCCATGCTTGGAACATGAGAATCCCCCACAGCCTGCTCGAATGGTCGGCTCGACCACTAAGGTGCTGCTCCCAGCAATCTCGTATCGGGGCGGGGTGAAAGAAGCCCTCCTGACGCAGTCGACTTTCATCCAGAAGGTTTTCCGACCATTCACGCAGTGGACCGCGCAGCCATGTTGCTATTGGAATCGAAAATCCTTTTTTTGGACGTTCTATCAATTCACGAGGAACATGACGATACAGAACCTCTCGCAGCACCCACTTGCCCACACCGTTTCGAATTTTCATGTTCAGAGGTATGCGCCAAGCCAGCTCGACAACCCGGTGATCAAGCAAAGGAACACGGGTTTCCAAGCTATTCGCCATGGCGGCACGATCTACTTTTACCAGAATGTCATCAACCATATAAGTTTGAGCATCCATGGCCATCATCCATTCTTCATAGCAATGAGTACTGGGCCACTTAGAGGGGGTGTTAAGAAGAGTGTTCGACTCTTCTCCCTCGAGTACCATATTTGACGGTCTTTTCCAGTGACTGACAAGCTGACGGTAAAAAGCCTCTCGATCTGGAGCGTCTAAAATTTCGGCCAGCTTTTCAATTTTGCCCTTAAGCGGCAGTGCCTTGAGTGTGGCTGCTGTAACGCGCCTTAGCGGCAACGGCAACCTATTGATTTTGCCCCATATATGCGGAGCGAATTGATAAGGGTTATATCCACCAAAAAGCTCATCACCTGCATCACCGCTCAAAGCGACAGTCACCTGCTGCCGGGCGAGCTTGCTCACCAAAAATGTAGGAATCTGTGAACTATCTGCAAAGGGCTCACAGTAAATACCCGGTAAGTCCGGTATAACTTCAAGCGCATCTTTAGGCTGAATATAAATTTCGGTATGTTCGGTTCTTAAATGACGAGAAACCGCCAAAGCGTGTTCAGCCTCATTGAAGCCCGCTTCGCTAAAACCGATGGTGAACGTTTTGACCGGTCGTGTGCTTTGTTTTTGCATAAGACTAACGATCAAACTGCTATCCACTCCTCCACTCAAAAATGCCCCTAGAGGTACATCTGCAAGCATCTGCATGCCGATGCTTTCGACAAGCTGAGCCTCGAGCAAATCCGCTGCACCCTGGTCATCTGTCTCCAGCGGTCGAGCCAACCCGCTCTCCACAATACTGTTGAAAGACCAAAAAGGAACAGGCTCTACAGAGGACCGACCTTTGCCTAAAGGAATACTTACATAATGGCCAGGCAGCAGTTTCTCTATGCCTTGATAGATGCTGTAAGGTGCTGGAACAAAATTATGGCGGAGGTAAAGAGCCAGTGCACCGCGATCAATATTAGCCGAGAAAGCCGGGTGCACCTTAAGCGCCTTGAGCTCGGAGCCGAACAGCAGCACACCATTCTGCCAGCCCCAGTAGAGCGGTTTTTCACCTAGACGATCGCGGGCGAGGATCAGCTTACGCTCATGGGTGTCCCAAAGCGCGATGGCAAACATTCCAACCGTCGCTTGCAGGGTCTTCTCCACTCCCCAGTGCTCGAAACATGCAAGCAGGGTTTCTGTATCAGAGTGCCCACGCCATGCAGCTTTCACCTGACTTTCCTGCAATAGGCTGCGCAATTGCCCATGATTATAAATTTCGCCATTGAAAGCAATTACGTAACGTCCGGTCGCAGAATGCATGGGTTGGTGGCCCGCAGTTGACAAATCGACGACAGCCAAACGACGATGGGAAAGTCCGATTCCTGCAACAGCGTCAAACCAAAAACCACCACCATCAGGGCCGCGTGCAGAGATGGAACGTCCCATCTCCCCCAACAACACCGATTCACTGGTCGAAAATTTTTTATTTGTTAAATATCCGGAAAAACCACACATCAGGAACGCTCGCAATTAGTTTACTGGTGGGCATCGCTACTTTTCACCTACTAGTCAGTGCAACGCCGTTGGTGCAGATGAGTTTACGTTAGCCAATCGACTGCAATATCGCTGCAACAAAGCACTTGAAAATATAAAAATAACAAAGCGAGAGACATCATTTTGGTAAAACACAGGCGCCTTTATTTCTAAAACCAATATTAGGCAAAAAAGCACTATAACCAAATAGCCCGCATCGGTATATCGTCGGACGCTCGACCAGATCTTCATAAAAATCCAACCATAAGAAGCATATACCAGCACAAATCCTATGATGCCACTGGCGAGCAAGGTTTTCAGATAACCGGAATCAGAACGTGCAACGCCACCACTTTGATTATCGAAAGAACCACTACCAGCAAAAATATTCACAATATCCGGCAAAAAAAGCATGTTTTTCAGATCATCAGTAGAAGCCGAAGTGAGACCTTCTCCTTTTGAATAGTTAATAAAAATCTCAAAAGCATAATCAAATATATAGGTGAAAAAAAACTCAAATCTTTCCGGAAAAAAATGTTGAAAAAATGAAAGCGCCAACAACGAAAACGCTATAAAAACCAATCCCACAACCAATGCTTTGAGTGGCCATCTAATCGCAAGAAGAAAGGTGCCGCATAAGAAAATAACAACACCAGTTCGAGCTACCAAAGTAATCGATAGAGCAATTAGTGCGACACTAAAAAAGCGCCAAACTGTAGCATTATTGGCACGAGAAAAAACTGAATACACACCATAGATCGCTCCAAGAGCAAGCGTCGCGCTCAGGCTGAAACCACCGCTATCATGAATACCTCGAAATCGTAGAACACTATCCACGTCTATATTACCGCGATTTATCAGCATAGCTGACAGAATATCGCGAAAGGAAGACTCTATAAACGAAGTCAGAATAAATAATGCTTGCAGAGCCGTAGCCCAATAGAACAACTCTAAACACCGATGAAAGCGATAAAGGTCATTGCATCCTTCCGCTTGCCCTCCAACTGCATAATATGCGATCACTAGTCCCAGAACAAAAACGACCAAAAATTTTATAAAAATTTCTAGAAATATGGTTTCAGAATTCCCCCAGACAAAACTAAGAGTCATCCCCACAGAACCTGCCAGCAGTAGAGCGACAATTACAAATCGAGAAGTGACGAACGCGTAAACTACGAAGCTGCGTAGTGCCGAATCAGCCAAAACAAAAAAAAGAGCTCCAGGAATCAAAAGAGCAACAGAAGACACACCTAAGAAATTTAACGTAAAGTTAAAAATATAGAAAAAAACAACAATCACCAAAAAAAACGATTGCAAGCTACCCTTCCTTTGGCCGAAGCCAAATCAGTTTTTTTTCAGTGCTTTGCCAGGCACACCCACAACAACAGCAGCCTTCGAAAAGCTTTTGAGAACCACGCTATTAGCGCCTACAACAACATTGTCATCTAAAAAAATCGGGCCTAAAATTTTTGCTCCCGTACATATTACGACATTGTTCCCCAGCGCCGGTTGATTTCCTTTACTAGCTTTTGACAGATCACGATTACCAAAGGTCACTCCGTTAAATATTTTACAGTTAGCCCCCATAACAACATCCGCACCTATGACAATATCGTGCCCATGCATAATACAAAGTCCTGGGCCGATTTTTGCCTTGCAAGAAATATCACTTGAGAACAGTATACGGATAATGTACTCGACAATAAAACTCAAAATACGCCCCAAAAAAGGCACCTTTAAAAAACTTTGCCCCAAGCGCAACATAATTGTTAAGTGCGCCGTATGATCAAAAATAACAGACTTGATTATTTTTAAGCGTCGATCGCTACCCGCAATAGACCTGAAGTCTTTCATTAAATACATCAAGGACATAAAAATCTCACTTATTCCTAACCGCATCGGGAATTTTTAACATTGAAAGCACCTTAAGAGCCTTCAAAGTCTTGGGGATCGTAGTAAACCTAAAGGCCCGAATAAAAATAGGCAAAAACAATTTACAATCTTCAAAGCGCCTATTTTTGAGCGCGGCGAGAAACAAAAAGGTAATAGATACAGATATATCGCTAGCGCTACCTTTATATTTTTTCAAAAAATAGTCAAACGACTTTACCAATAACACTTTGGTTTTATTTCCAGAAGAAGCGATACCGATACCCGTACGATAAACGCCCATTGGCTGACTGCCTACAAAACCCGCACACCCTTCACCTATCTGCTCAACATTTGCAAAGTAATCCAACAGCGGAAAATCCGGCAAAGATATATCGCGCACCGAAGCCCGATACATTTTCGAGCTATTCATACCGATAGTTATGTACCAAAAAAGATCTTTTCTGCTAAAAATATTTTCCATACGAGATAAGTCTATCAAATCCTCGACAACCAGCTTCGTGGCTGGGTTTTCAACGAGCATTTTGTGCCAAACTATATTGAAATTTGGGTGTTCATCCAAAAAGTCGCTTTGCGCTTGCAACTTCCCTGGGAGCGCATAATCGTCACCGTCAAGATGAGCGATATAGGCACCACGCGCCAAACTGTGTACGTGAAGATAGTTTGCTGTTATGCCAATATTTTTCTCGTGTATGACCGCCTTTACGATATGGGGATACTTAGTTGCAAGCTTGCGCACAATATCACTGGTACCATCCGTGGACTGATCATCGCCGACAATCACCTCGAAATCAAAATCTGTTATTTGATTAATTAAACTGAGAATACACTGCTCGATGTAACCAGCCTGATTATAGGTAAGTACACAAACCGAGACTTTGATGTTCCTTTCGTTCATAACTGTATTCACAATTTTCTCCACCCGACGATTTTGTCAGCCAGCATCGCCCGAGCAGCACTGGAAAAAGCCACCGCAGTTAACATAACTATTCCACCAGTAAAAAAAACCGTCACTATGCTGAGGATCCGACTATCGGCTTGAAGCTTAACGAGCCCAAGCATTAATCCGATAGAAGCTGCAGGAACTACAATGATAAGTATATCATTGACTAACCACTTAAAATGCAATCCAGGTTCAAGCCTCAAGTGAACAAACCATACCCAAAAAACCAAGAATATTAAATTAACGAGCATCCAGCTGTAACCTGCACCGATACTTCCATAAAAAGACGATGCAAAATAAATGGCGGGTACCATTACACACAATAAAATTAGATTACCTAAAAAATGAAATTTCAGATTTCCACGAGCGTATTGAAGATAATAAGGGAATGCAGAAACTGCTAGGAATCCGTTTCCCATAGCATAAAGAACCATCGTCGGAGCAACATTCTCCACAACTGTTGCGTCTCCTGTCCATGCCCAAAGTAAAGGTCGTGCGCAGACCGCAAGTGTTATCGAAGCGGAGCCAGCAATTATGGCTACAAGCTGGGTGGACCTCCGATAAATAGCAATCACATCCGCTTCCTTGTTCTCAGCATGGAGCCGAGCCATCCGTGGCATAATCGCGCTACTGATGGGGCCTGTGATCACCATCACCCCGCCTGCAATCAAGACTGCCAATGTGAAATATCCGTATTGACCCAGCGGAAGTATACTAGAGAGAAGAAGTTTATCTGTCTGTGTGACCATAATCCAGATTGACGCGGTAAAAGCGACGGTAAGCGAAAACCCTAGTACACGCTTAATGGGACTTAATGACCACCCCATGGTCGCACCGTGCAATTTTGGCAATAGCGTATTCGTCTTAATGCACAGCCCGAGAATCTCGATAATCGCAACAGCTAGCTGATAGACAAAGAAAACAATCGGCGTGTATCCATAAAACCACATCACAGGTAATACCACTACAAATCGTAGCGTAGCCATTATGGAAGCATAGCCGCTTAGCCAGACGAGTTTCTCACCACCCGTGATGACCCCACGATATAACCCGCATATCCAACGGATCGCTATACAGGCAGCCATGATCTGTATAACCAGAATCACCTGTCCTACTTCAAGCGTTTCAAGTTTCAACCAACGCTCAACAACCAACGGGGCAAATAGATACAATCCCGCAAAACCTAGAAGGGCAATCCCGGCAAATAAAAGATGGAGAGCCCGAAACAGCCGTCGATAATCCAATGCGGATAAGGCTCCTGCTTTATAGCGTGCAGTTTCCCTGCCAATAGTCGGGGTCAATCCAAGGTCAAGCAAGCTGAACCAAGCCTGAAGCATGGAAAAAAAACCTACCAAGCCATACGCTTCTGCACCCATATATTTTATATAGACAGGCAGCATAACGATGCCGATCAGAGCGACATAAATTTGGCTGACATAGTTCGCAGCTATATTTCTTCGAAGCGACAATTAATTATTTCCCAAAAAGCTTTCTAAGCTGACTTGCATTTTTATATTTTCTTTAGAACAAGCGACCTTTTCAAATCCGTGGCGGGCATATAGTTTTAATGCCGAGGTATTCTCAGCTCTAACTTCTAAATTACAAACGCTGAAACCGCGACGTTTCATCGTCATAAGGGCGTTTGTCAGAAGCTCTCCCCCAAGCCCTCTTCCCCGTCCTGCAGCCGCTATCAAAATCAATGCTATGTACCCCTGCCTAGACACGTAGTCATTGCAATAAAAAGCCAGAAACCCATTATATTGGCCTGCAGAATAATGAATCAAAATTTCTGCCTGGCTTTCAATTTTCTCGATATAGTCGTTAGCCGAGACACCACGAATAAATTCACCCTGTTGACGCTGTTGCTCAAAATGTATGAGTTCTTTCAATTCTGGAGGCAGCATAGATAGCTCGGCAGTTTAATTTTCAATAACAAGGTGACGGGCATCATCAAAAGAATTAAACATCATCACATCTAAGATAGAAAGCCCCGGTTCAAAGGCTCTTCCTGCTTGCGGATATTCCCTCAGCGCTGGTTGAACAAACTTTAAGTCGACGCTGCGCGAGTCAAATTCGCCTTTTTGATAAAGTTGAGCACCACCCGGTAAATTCCAATACTCACTTGCATTCTCTTTACTGCAAATATCCAATATACGCTCAGTACCTTTCAGCTCGTCATTCCCGTAGATTTGAGAACTCATTACCATTTCAGCACTAAGACCTAACGCTTCAGCTGTCAGCTGAACGCTGGACTTTGCATAATCCGAAATCGACTCATGCTCTGGCGCCATAACTAAGTTAAATAATTCAAAACAGGCTTTGAAATTGACAGACTTAGAGTAATTTTGCTTTACCGCCTCTATTAACTTACGACTCCAGATTGCTTTTTTTTGCACCCTGACATCTTTAATTTTTTGGTTCGAACTGGCCCCCAGCAATGGAATTGTCATATAACCGACCTTTCCGGATAGAGAAATCCGATTTCTATTTATCCAGCCATTTTTTATGAAATCAACATCATCATAAAAAACAAACTTATCTACAGAGTTTATGAGCTTAAAATAGCCAATATATGGAAAAAAATAGGGCTGCATTATTGCGAGTTTCATTGCGGCTTTTTTCCCATATCACGAATTATTTCTACGACCTTATCAACAGAGGAAATTTTTAAAGAAGGGTATATCGGAAGACATAAAACCTTGCGAGAAATTTCATGCGCCACAGGTAAATTTTCGCAGTTTGCCGATGGCATACTGCGATACATTGAAAACTCACTGATTAGCGGATAAAAGTATCTCCTGCCAAAAACATTCTGCTCTTTTAATACTTCATATAATTCATCACGAGAAACTGGATAAGTATCTTCGACAAGCATAGGGAAATAAGAGTAATTAGACTCTAGCCCCACAGACATATGATCGAGATTTATGCCTTCAATATCTTTCAGGCCAGAGCAATACCGCTGACCGATCTCCTTACGAAGGTTCATTGCGCTATCAATGTGCTGCAACTGAAGCAAGCCAAATGCTGCGTTGATCTCGCTTAACTTACCGTTTATTCCTGGAGCTACCACTGTCGTTTCGTCTACAAAACCGAAGTTTTTCAACTGTTCGATACGCTTCTTTGTTTTCGCATCGGGACAGATGATTGCTCCGCCTTCAAAAGTATTGAAAATTTTAGTCGCGTGAAAACTCAAAACACTTAAGTCACCATGCCGAAGGATACTACCTCCCGCATCGTTTACACCGAACGCATGTGCAGCGTCGTAAATGATTTTTAAATTGTAATTATCCGCGATATTTTGAATGGCCGCGGTATCACAGGAGTAACCATAACAATGAACGGGCATTATTGCTGTAGTTTTAGAAGTAATTGCCGCCTCAATTTTTGAGGCATCCAAGTTAAAAGTAATGGGATCTACATCTACAAAAACTGGCTGCAGGCCATTCCATAATAACGAGTGGGCGGTTGCAACAAACGAATAAGGAGTGGTAATAACCTCCCCTGTAACTCTGAGAGCCTGAAGCGCTGTCAACAAGGCGATGGTTCCGTTGTTGAAAAGTGCAATGTGCTCTACCCCTAAATACTCACAGAGCTCTTTTTCAAGCTGCTGATGCATCGGACCGCCGTTGGTAAGCGTTTTACTCTCCCAAATTTTTTCAAGGTAAGGAACAAATTCTTCTAACGGCGGAAGATAGGGTTGAGTTACATAAATACGTTCATCGCTCATAAAATTTCCTTACGCCAAATTAACCACTCAGCGTTTTACACGGCTGAGCTCTCACTCATGACTTACGCAGCGAAAGAATATACTTCCCCCGCGTATAACCTCTTATTTTAAGAACGACGCGTACCAAGGCATCGCGTTGGCGATACCTTGTTTTATATTAAACATCGGTTCATACCCCAATAATTTCTGAATCTTTCCGATATCGGCCTGCGAATGCCGAACATCGCCTGCGCGAAAATCACGGTACACAGGGGATTTGTCATAGCTGACACCGTTTTTCTGTAACGATTCACGCAGTGCCGAAAACAACATATTGAGGTCTGTCCGCCCACTGACGGCCACGTTATATATTTGATTACGTGCCGAAGACTCACTGGCAGTGGCAGCCAGGAGATTGGCTTGAACTGTATTATCAATAAAACAAAAGTCGCGACTGGTCTCTCCGTCGCCGTTGATAAAAACCTCTTCATTTTTTATCATTGCCGCAGCCCACTTTGGAATTACTGCAGCATAGGCACCATCAGGATCTTGGCGCTTGCCAAAGACATTAAAATAACGTAACCCTATTGTTTCAAAACCATAAGATCTGGCAAAAACTTCAGCATACAGCTCGTTGACGTATTTCGTGACCGCGTACGGAGACAACGGTTTACCAATAACATCTTCAACTTTTGGCAACCCGGGATGGTCGCCATACGTAGAACTGCTTGCTGCATAAGTAAAGCTCTTTACTTTTGCATCCCTAGCAGCAACTAACATATTTAGAAAACCATCAATATTTGTACTGTTTGTGGTGATGGGATCATTCAGAGAGCGTGGTACGGACCCTAGTGCCGCTTGATGAAGTACATAATCCACACCGTCGCATGCTTGGTGGCAATCTTCCAGCACTCGAATATCACCTTCAACAAATCGAAAGCGCGACCACTGCTCAGGAAGAACAGCATTTTTAACCTCGTCAAGATTTCGTTGATGCCCCGTTGCAAAATTATCCAGCCCCACCACATTCTGATTCAGACCAAGAAGTGTTTCCAATAAATTAGATCCGATAAATCCAGCAACTCCGGTAACTAACCAAGTCATTGGCGAGGCTGGAAGTGTTTTTAGCAATGTCTCATATCGGGTCATGGGTGTTGGCTCATCATTTAATTAGGTTGACATTTCTTTGGAGGGGCCAGTGTCTTACAGACGGATGTCAGACTCTTCTCGACTTAAAAGATACTTTAGATCATAAAGAACATGTTCAGACTTCCCGAACTTTCTAATATTTTTCACACCCAAAGCTCGAAACTCATCATGAGCAACGGCCAAAACGATGCCGTCATAGGCATTCATTACCGGCTCAGAAATCGGGGTTATTCCATACTCATGTTCCGCTTCTGCGACACTGACCCATGGATCGTAGACATCGACCGCTATGTTGTACTCAGCCAATTCATTTACAATATCAACGATCCGGGTATTGCGCAGGTCCGGGCAGTTTTCCTTGAAGGTCAAGCCCATTACCAGTACACGGGCGCCGTCAACATGGATTCGCTCCTTCAGCATAGCTTTGACCAACTGAGAAACAACATAGGCTCCCATGCCATCATTGAGCCTACGGCCAGCAAGGATAATTTCCGGGTGATACCCAATCGACTGTGCTTTATGAGTCAGGTAGTACGGGTCAACACCGATACAGTGTCCACCGACCAAGCCTGGACGGAAAGGGAGAAAGTTCCATTTTGTACCGGCTGCCTGAAGCACTGCTTCGGTATCAATCCCCATTTTATTGAAGATGATTGCCAGCTCGTTGATCAGCGCAATATTCAAATCCCGCTGAGTATTTTCGATTACCTTGGCAGCTTCAGCGACTTTTATGCTGCTCGCTTTGTGGGTGCCCGCGATAATTATCTGATTATACAGTGCGTCCACTAAATCAGCGATTTGAGGCGTGGAACCTGAGGTGACTTTTTTTATCGTCGTAACCCGATGTTCTTTATCACCAGGATTGATGCGCTCCGGGCTATAGCCGGCGAAGAAATCGACATTGAAAACAAGACCTGAAACCCTTTCGAGGACCGGAACACAATCCTCTTCAGTAGCGCCAGGATAAACGGTTGACTCGTAGATAACCAAGTCGCCCTTTTTCAACACTTTCCCGATACTCTCCGATGCTTTAATCAGGGGAGTCAAGTCAGGCTGGTTGTACGCATCGATGGGCGTCGGCACGGTGACAATAAAGGTATTGCAGGAAGCCAGGTCATTCAACTCGCAACTGAAACTCAATAACGTCGCCTGCTTCAGCTCCTCATCACTTACTTCCAGCGTCGAATCATGCCCCATTTTCAGGGCTTGAATGCGTGGCTGATTAATGTCAAACCCAACCACCGTTCGGTGCTTGCCGAACTCTACCGCGAGGGGAAGGCCAACATATCCAAGGCCGATAATAGCGAGTTTGAGATCTTCCAGTGTTTGCATAATCAAAGCCTAAATAATCAAAGAATCCAAAATATTTACTGAAATAGTCTCAGTATGAAGTACTTCAACCGCGGTATCGACACAGAGCTCTCCGCATCGTCCTACCACGAAAGCCTTTCGTGCGCTTCCAACCACCCCATTAGTCTTTTTTTCATATATTTCAACAACCTACACTCCCTCATGGCAACCCACTATTGCTAGCGGCGCTGCCACAACGGCGATCAACCATGAACAAAATACTTTCATACCGTAAAAGGGTTGTCCGCTGTCATTGAAAAGATTGAGAAACTAAGGATGCTTGTGCCACTTGAGCTATCACCAGCCTATTGGCGCGGCGCTTAGATATCTCGCCTGAATCAAAATGCCATCACTCGTAGACACGATGAAGATGGCCATTCGATTCGACTCAAACAAAGGAGTTCCGAAACCTGGACAATCATACTACGGGACGCCGATATAAATCAGGACCTATAGCGCATTAGCATGCCGCCAAAATGCCCTACCCAACGACCTACCCAATCGAAAGCCTAGCACGACCAAGCCTGATCGAAGCTTGATCAAAGTGCGGCTCGACGTAGGAGCATTAGCAACCTACGTCGGGAAAGAATAAGCGAATTACCCGCGCACGGGATCATCCTTGAGTAACCCGCTCATAGCATACTGGCGAAATCCGATCACCTAAAAATATTACTGGACATGTTTTTGAATTGGCATTTTTTCATCGACCAGGACGCCTGGAGTGACGATGGGCATCTGGCGGGAAGCTAGTTTTTGTCTATTCAGCATCATCGCCCGAGCCATCGCTATCAGCACACCGAGCAACCCACCCAAGACCAAGCCCATCGCAAGAATGAGGGTTTTCTTCGGTTTAATTGGACTCAAGGGCTCCAACGCCTGCTTATCAATAGTCACCAATTTCAACCGGCTCATATCAATGTTCAGGTTACGTAGACGCGCTTCTTCCGCACGAAGGGGTTCCACATTGCTAAGAAACAGCTCCTCATTTTTCCGAAGGTTCAAGACCTCAATTTGACGATTGGACTGGAGTAACTGAAGTTCTTTGGCGATTTGAGCGATACGGCCTTCAGTGAAGTCGTCAGATTTGCGTTGCTGCAGCGCGCGCCTCTCTGCCTCCAACGCATCAACCCCCATAAAATACAGAGGAATTTTCTGATTATTAATCTCCGTGCGAATCACGCTGGATGAGCCACTTCGCTCACTGTCACCGAGTGATGAAGGAGTTGCAGGTTTTATGATACCTAACGACTTGGCAATACCGATTGCCTCGCTCAACAACGCAAGCCGATCACCACGAATTGTTTTTAACTGAGACCTGAGTGCTTTGAGTTCATCTTGCAATTGAGCACGACGAAGCACATCAGCCTCTGTCAAACTCGCTATCTTCGCTTCTTTATCCATATCGTAACTTGAGCGAGCGGCTTTCAGCTTACCCTCAATTTCGTTCAGACGATTTTTGACGATGACATCCAAGTCCGCGCCAATCTGCTGCCGCTCCGCGGCAATTGCATACTCGATAAAACCGTTGAGAATCGCAACACCGTTGATTTCTTTAGGATATCTCATCTCGAGCTTTATATACGCGCTGAGGGAGTCCGCTTTTTTGGGGTCGGGTAGAATTAGCTTAAGCGAATTGCGATTGAATTCTTCAAAGCTCTGCTCCAAAGTTCTTCCCGGACGCTCGAATGCTTTAAACAGATTTTGATGGGTTCGAAAGAAGTTGAGACGCGTGTCATATGACTCAAGAGACGCTCCGACCCTGATCAATGCCTCACCTGGGGGAAGACTGTAAACTTTTGATCGATTCAAAGCGTCCAGCTCATTGATCGCCGCAGGACGCAAAACGCTACTAATTTGATATTCCGGCGTCGCTAAAAAGGCATAGCTTGCAGCAGCAATGCCTGCTAGCGCAGTGATAAGAATCACGAGAACTTTCTGCTGCCATACCATTTGGAAAAGGGCAACAAGATCAATCTCATCGGACGGGGGTACAGGAGGGACGCGGAAGCTACTACTCACAACAAAAACCTGCCTTCAAAGAGAAACTGCGGGCTCGTTATGCAGACGATTTTGTGGGTTTCTTGTATTTATAGCACTAGCCAACAGAGCCAAGCGTCGCTGCCGGGCTTTGGGCACACAAAATGACCGTATCGAGAACAGGTTGCATTTTGCCATCTGCTCGCTACATTACAAGTCTTGACATGTCTGTAGGAGCAATCTGATTTCATTCTGTGAGCGGCCAACAGGTCAGCGTCGCCAGAGAACTACCGGGCCGCATAAGGTCGAAATCAAGTTGTATTCAGCAACCAGCGCGAAAGTCGCCGCCCCTTACACACCCGAGCATCCGACAAACGGTATCAATCTGTTACCAGGCCACAGCCATCATCCGACGCTATCAAAACTTTTGACCTGCTGCCTACGCTGCCCACTTCGCTTCACCAGCAGACCCAGAAACGGTCCAATCAACATCCCTATGATCAAAGCCAAGGTCACAAACACCGAAACCGGCATCTGCGGCGTGCTCCATCCCAGAAACGCCAAGGCGACACCTTGCTGGTTTTCCAGTACAAACGTCAGGATCGCCAGGGCGGCGATCAGCACAATCAGTACTAGAACAACGCGCTTAACCCCACGCATAAACTTCCCCTATCCCAAAAAAACTCAGACGCTCTCTTCCTCATCTTCGTTCACCCGGTCGCGCAATTCCTTGCCTGGCTTGAAGTGAGGCACAAACTTGCCATCGAGGCTTACGGACTGGCCGGTCTTCGGGTTGCGACCCACGCGGGGCGCACGGTAGTGCAGCGAGAAGCTGCCGAAACCGCGAATTTCTATACGATCACCAGTGGCGAGGCACTGGGACATTTGTTCAAGCATGGTCTTGATGGCCAGCTCGACATCCTTGGATGACAGCAGCCCTTGATGGGTGACAATTCGTTCGATCAACTCCGACTTCGTCATATTTTTCCCTTCTTTTTCAAGTAGCTAGGAAAAGCGCTCCGAAGGTTTTAGCATGACCTGATGAATTTGAACAGCCTGTCTCTTGACTTATCTTGCTCAAGAATTGGCACAGCGCGCACGACACCGGACTCAAGCGCTTAACGCACAGGAAGGCGCAGAAGACTACTGGGCGCAAAATCGCTGGAACAGTGCGCAATTGAATAATAGATACCTGTGAGCGCGCTCAGCACCCCGCAGAGAAGCCAATAGGCAAACCACGGCGACACACTCAAATCCCGCCCACAAAAAAAGGGCGACCGAAGTCGCCCTTTTTCTATGGTCCAGCAGAACTTAGTTCTGTTTTTCCATTTGTGCACGCAGCAGGTCGCCCAGAGTGGTCGGGCCTGCAGCGATGTCAGAGGTCGCTGGCTTGTCGCGCAGGCTCTGGATCGCTTCTTTCTCTTCGATCTCGTCTTTCGACTTGATGGAGAGCTGGATTACGCGGCTCTTGCGGTCAACGCTGATGATCTTGGCTTCTACTTCCTGGCCTTCTTTCAGAACGTTGCGCGCGTCTTCAACGCGGTCACGGCTGATTTCAGAGGCTTTCAGAGTCGCTTCGATATCTTCGGCCAGAACGATGATGGCGCCTTTGGCGTCAACTTCTTTCACAGTGCCTTTAACGATGGCGCCTTTGTCGTTCTCTTGAACGTACTCGGAGAACGGATCGCTTTCCAGTTGCTTGATACCCAGGGAGATGCGCTCGCGCTCTGGGTCAACCGACAGGATAACGGTGTCCAGCTCGTCGCCCTTCTTGAAGCGACGAACAGCTTCTTCGCCCACTTCGTTCCAGGAGATGTCGGACAGGTGAACCAGACCGTCGATGCCGCCGTCCAGACCAATGAAGATACCGAAATCGGTGATCGACTTGATGGTGCCGGAGATTTTATCGCCCTTGTTGAACTGGCCAGAGAAATCTTCCCATGGGTTAGATTTGCACTGCTTGATGCCGAGGGAGATACGACGACGCTCTTCGTCGATGTCCAGAACCATGACTTCCACTTCGTCGCCGACTTGTACGACTTTCGAAGGGTGGATGTTCTTGTTGGTCCAGTCCATTTCGGAAACGTGTACCAGGCCTTCCACGCCTTCTTCCAGCTCTGCGAAGCAGCCGTAGTCGGTCAGGTTGGTTACACGCGCGGTAACGCGGGTGCTTTCTGGGTAACGAGCCTTGATAGCGACCCATGGATCTTCGCCCAGCTGCTTCAAGCCCAGGGAGACACGGTTGCGCTCACGATCGTACTTCAGGACCTTGACATCGATCTCGTCGCCAACGTTGACGATTTCGGAAGGATGCTTGATACGCTTCCAAGCCATGTCGGTAATGTGCAGCAGGCCATCGACGCCACCCAGATCGACGAATGCGCCGTAATCGGTGAGGTTCTTGACGATACCTTTGACTTGTTGGCCTTCCTGCAGGGATTCCAGCAGAGCTTCACGCTCGGCGGAGTTCTCTGCTTCCAGGACGCTGCGACGGGAAACGACAACGTTGTTGCGCTTCTGGTCGAGCTTGATGACCTTGAATTCGAGTTCCTTGCCTTCCAGGTGCGTGGTGTCGCGCACTGGACGAACGTCGACCAAAGAACCTGGCAGGAACGCACGGATGCCGTTAACGTCGACAGTGAAGCCGCCTTTAACCTTACCGTTGATAACGCCCTTGACCACTTCTTCAGCTGCGAAGGCTGCTTCGAGAACAATCCAGCATTCAGCGCGCTTGGCTTTTTCACGGGACAGCTTGGTTTCACCGAAACCGTCTTCAACCGAGTCCAGAGCAACGTGAACTTCGTCACCGACATTGATTGTCAGATCGCCAGCATCGTTGTAGAACTGTTCAAGCGGGATGAGTGCTTCAGACTTCAGACCAGCGTGAACGGTTACCCAGCGAGCCTGGTAATCGATATCAACGATAACACCGGTGATGATGGAGCCTGCCTGAAGGTTCAGGGTTTTTAGGCTTTCTTCAAAGAGTTCCGCAAAGCTTTCGCTCATTTTAATTCCTGTTGATAAGGGCGAAGAATACGCCCATCTGCCACACCCCAGACGGTGTGGGTTACGTTCATATAAGAGAAGAAACGCAGGTCTAGGACTGGTCCCCTGCGTTTTTTCTAAGTCATCCGGCGATATCGCGAATGGCGATTTCACTCAGGATGCGTTCCAGCACCTGCTCGATGGACAACTCCGTGGAATCCAGCTGTATGGCGTCAGCCGCCGGCTTAAGCGGGGCTACCGAACGCTGGGTATCACGCTCATCGCGTGCACGGATCTCATCTAGCAGACTCGACAGACTAACACCATCGACCTTGCCCTTCAACTGCAAGTAACGGCGACGGGCCCGTTCCTCGGCACTGGCGGTCAGGAAAATCTTCAAGGGCGCCTCGGGAAATACCACGGTGCCCATGTCGCGGCCATCCGCCACCAGACCCGGCGGCTCCTGAAAAGCCCGTTGACGCTGCAGCAGCGCATCACGCACCGCCGGCAATGCGGCGACCTGGGAAGCCCAGGAGCCGACTTGCTCATTGCGCAGGTCGTCAGTCACATCATCCCCTTCCAGGATAATCCGTTGGGGATGCCCTTCCGTCGCGCCCACGAACTGCACGTCGAGGTGCGCGGCCAGCAGCTTCAGCGATTCTTCGTTAGTCAGGTCGACGCCATGATTGCGCGCGGCGAAGGCCAGCAGGCGGTACAACGCCCCGGAATCCAGCAGACACCACCCCAGGCGCTTGGCCAGAATGCCGGCCACCGTGCCTTTGCCCGAGCCACTTGGCCCATCTATGGTAATCACCGGTGCTTTGATATTCACAATTAAGCCTCTTGGGCAACACGCATGCCGACTTGGGCACACAGTGTAAGAAAATTCGGAAAAGATGTAGCTACATTGGCACAGTCATGGATAAGAATCGGCGCTGCAGCCCGTAGCGAGGCCACGCTGAATGCCATGGCAATCCGGTGATCGCCGTGGGCATGCACCTCGCCCCCGCCGATCACGCCGCCGTCAATGATAATCCCATCGGGTGTCGGCACACACTTCACGCCCAGCGCCAGCAGACCATCGGCCATCGCCTGGATCCGGTCAGACTCCTTGACGCGCAGCTCCTCGGCCCCACGCAAGACGGTGCGCCCCCGGGCACAGGCCGCGGCAACAAATAACACAGGGAATTCGTCAATGGCCAAGGGCACCAGCGCTGCGGGAATCTCGATGCCTTGCAGCGGCGCAGATCGGACCCGCAGGTCGGCAACCGGCTCGCCGCCAACTTCCCGAGGATTCTCCAGGGTGATATCCGCGCCCATCAAACGCAGGATATCGATAACACCCGTACGTGTCGGATTGATGCCAACGTGCTCAAGCAACAGCTCGGAGCCCTCGGCAATCGAGGCCGCCACCAGGAAAAATGCCGCAGATGAGAGATCACCCGGCACTTCGATACGCGTCGCGAGCAGCGTACGCCCCGACTCGACCGCAGCCGTTGCCCCCGTCACCTCAACCGGATAGCCAAAACCACGCAGCATGCGCTCGGTATGGTCACGGGTCGGCGCAGGCTCGCTGACTGCCGTCCTGCCTTCGGCATACAAGCCGGCCAACAGCAGACTGGACTTGACCTGGGCGCTGGCCATCGGCAGCACGTAGTTCAAGCCTTTAAGCGCCTGACCGCCGCGAATGGTCAGCGGTGGATGCCCTTGCGGCCCGGTCTCGATGCTCGCGCCCATCTCCCGCAAGGGTTTGGCGATGCGGTTCATCGGACGCCGGGACAGCGAGGCGTCCCCCGTCAGGACACTGTCAAAGGCCTGGGCCGCCAGCAAGCCGGACAACAGGCGCATGGACGTACCCGAATTACCGAGGTAGATCGGCCCCGGCGCCGGCTTCAAGCCATGCAAGCCAACCCCATGAATGGTCACGCGCCCATGGTGCGGGCCTTCAATCACCACGCCCATGTCGCGGAATGCCTGCAACGTCGCGAGCGCATCTTCGCCTTCCAGGAAGCCTTCGACCTCAGTCACGCCTTCCGCCAGGGAACCGAGCATGATCGAGCGGTGTGAAATCGACTTGTCACCCGGCACTCGAACCTGCCCGCTCAGGCGGCCGCCAGGACTGGCGATAAACACCACCTCGTCGGCGCTCACCGCGGCGTCCACGTAGGCCCGGCGCGCCAGGATCTTGCTGAAATGCTCGCGCGCCACCCGCGCACGGGTGAACACGCCCAATAATTGATGGCCATCTCCGGCATCGACCGCGTCGCGCAAGGCGTCCAGGTCGCCGCGGAAGGTGTCCAGAGTACGCAGCACCGCCTCGCGATTAGCCAGGAAGATGTCATGCCACATCACCGGATCACTGCCGGCAATCCGCGTGAAATCGCGAAAGCCACCGGCGGCGTAACGGAAAATCTCGAGGTTTTCGTTGCGTTTGGCGAGGGAATCGACAAGACCAAATGCCAATAAATGCGGCAAATGGCTGGTCGCGGCCAACACTTCATCATGGCGCTCGACCTGCATATGCTCGACATCTGCGCCCAGCTCACGCCAGAGGCGATCCACCACCGCCAACGCGGTCGGGTCAGTTTCCTGCAGCGGCGTCAGGATCACTTTATGCCGGCGGAACAGCTGCGCATTGGACGCTTCCACCCCGCTCTGTTCAGAGCCGGCAATCGGATGCCCCGGCACGAACCGCGACGGCATGCCACCAAACGCCGAGCGCGCCGCACGCACCACATTGCCCTTGGCGCTGCCGACATCGGTAAGAATCGCCTGACCCAGGTCCATGCCTGCGAGCAATGCCAACAGTTTCTCCATCGCCAGGATCGGCACCGCCAACTGAATCACATCGGCGCCACGGCAGGCCATCGCCAGGTCCGCCTCGCAGCGATCGACAACCCCCAGCTCGACCGCCAACGTACGCGATTGCGGATCCAGGTCGACGCCGACCACTTCGCCACACAGGCCACTTTCCCGCAGCCCCTTGGCGAAGGAGCCGCCGATCAACCCCAGGCCGACCACCACCAGGCGACCGACCACAGGCACAACAGGTTGCAACGCCGTGACATCAACCACGGGCCAGGACCTTGGCCAGCGCCTCAAGGAAACGGCTGTTTTCCGCCGGCAAACCGATGGTGATGCGCAAGTGGTTCGGCATCCCGTAATTGGCAACCGGACGCACGATCACACCTTCGCGCAACAGCCCCTGAAACACCGGCGCCGCGTCTTGCCCGAGGTCGACGCAGATGAAATTGCCCTTGGACGGAATCCAGCCCAGGCCCAACTCGCGGAAACCTTCCTGCAACTGCAGCATGCCGCTTTCATTGAGGCGGCGGCCTTCAGCCAGGTACTCGCCATCCTGCACAGCCGCACACGCCGCTGCCAGCGCCAGGCTGTTGACGTTGAACGGCTGACGCACGCGGTTCAGCACATCCGCGACCACCGCAGTGGATAGGCCGTAGCCAACCCGCAACGAGGCCAGGCCATACGCCTTGGAGAAGGTACGGGACACCAGCAGATTGGGATACGCCGCGAGAAAATCCAGGCCGTCCGGCAGGTCGCTGCCTTCGGCGTACTCGATGTAAGCCTCGTCCAGCACCACCAGCACATGTTCCGGCACATCCTGCAGGAACGCGTCCAGCGCCTCGGCACCAAACCAGGTCCCGGTCGGGTTGTTCGGGTTGGCGATAAACACCACACGGGTCTGGGCATCGATCGCCGCCAGCATCGCAGGCAAGTCATGCCCCCAGTCCTTGGCCGGGATCACCCGCGCCTCGGCACCGACCGCCTGAGTGACGATCGGATAGACCGCAAAAGCATGCTCGCTGAACACCGCATTCAAGCCCGGCGCCAGATAGGCCCGCGCCACCAGCTCAAGAATGTCATTGGAGCCGTTACCCAGCGTGACCTGGCTCAACGCTACCCGGCAGCGCTCGGCCAACAGCGATTTGAGCGCAAAACCGTTGCCATCGGGATAGCGGGTCAGCTCGGCCAACTCTTCGCGAATCGCCGCCAGCACCTTGGGACTGGGGCCCAGCGGGTTTTCGTTACTCGCCAACTTGACGATCCTGGCCGGATCGAGATTCAGCTCACGCGCCAACTCGTCCACAGGCTTGCCTGGAACGTAAGGCGACAGTTGTTGCACGCCCGGCTGTGCCAAGGCGAGGAAATTGCCACTCATGTTAAAGCCTCACAGAACCGCTTTCGGGTAAGAGCCGAGCACCTTGAGCGCCACGGCTTCCTGGCTGATTTTCTCCAGCACACTCTTGACCAGCGGGTCGCGGTGATGGCCGATGAAGTCGATAAAGAACACGTAGGTCCATTTACCGCTGCGCGACGGACGTGTCTCGATGCGCGTCAGGTCAATCCCGTTGTCGTGGAACGGCACCAGCAGTTCGTGAAGCGCGCCAGGCTTGTTGCTCATGGAGACGATGATCGAAGTCTTGTCGTCGCCGGTCGGCGGCACTTCCTGGCTGCCGATCATCAAGAAGCGCGTGGAGTTGTCCGGGCGGTCCTCGATTTTTTCCGCCAGACGGGTCAAACCGTACAGGCCCGCGGCCATATCGCCGGCAATCGCCGCCGAATTCCACTCACCCTTGACCCGCTTGGCCGCCTCGGCGTTGCTGGACACCGCTACGCGCTCGACATTCGGGTAATGGGCATCCAGCCATTTGCGGCACTGGGCCAGCGACTGGGCATGGGAGTAGATACGGCTGATGCTGTCGGTCTTGGTATTTTCGCCGACCAACAAATGGTGGTGAATGCGCAGCTCGACTTCGCCGCAGATCACCATGTCGTGTTCAAGGAAGCTGTCGAGGGTGTGGTTGACCGCGCCTTCCGTGGAGTTCTCCACCGGCACCACGCCAAAGTTCACCGCGCCGGCCGCCACTTCGCGGAATACTTCATCGATGGCCGCCATGGGCTTGCTGATCACCGCGTGACCAAAGTGTTTCATGGCCGCTGCTTGGGTGAAGGTCCCTTCAGGGCCGAGGTACGCCACTTTCAGCGGCTGTTCCAAAGCCAGGCATGACGACATGATTTCACGGAACAACCGCGCCATCTCTTCGTTGCCCAGCGGGCCCTGGTTACGCTCCATCACCCGCTTGAGCACCTGCGCCTCACGCTCCGGACGGTAGAACACCGGCACTTCGCCTTCGGCCAGGGAGGCCATTTTCACCCGTGCAACTTCCTGGGCGCAGCGCGCACGCTCGCTGATCAGTTCCAGGACTTTTTCGTCGAGGCTGTCAATGCGCAGGCGCAGGGCCTTGAGTTCTTGCTCAGACATTAGCCGTGTTCCTTTTCGAACGCTGTCATGTAGGCCACCAGCGCCTTGACGCCATTGATGTCGACAGCATTGTAGATCGAAGCGCGCATGCCCCCCACCGAACGGTGCCCCTTGAGGTTCAGCAGGCCACGCTCTTCAGCACCTGCCAGGAACGGCTTGTCCAGACGATCATCCGCCAGGCGGAAGGGCACGTTCATCCACGAGCGATCAGTCTTGTTGATCGGGTTGCTGTACAGGCCGCTGGCGTCGATGAAGTCGTACAGGACGCGCTTCTTCTCTTCGTTGAGCTTGCCCATGGCAGCCACACCGCCCTGCTCTTTCAGCCATTCGAAGACCAGGCCCGAGAGGTACCAGGCAAAGGCCGGCGGAGTGTTGTACATCGAGCCGTTATCGGCGGCGACCTTGTAGTTGAGCATGGTCGGGCACAACGAACGCGCACGCCCCAGCAGGTCTTCACGGATGATGTTGACCAGGATCCCGCTCGGGCCGATGTTCTTCTGGGCGCCGGCGTAGATCATGCCGTAGCGCGAGACATCGATAGGTCGCGAAAGAATGTCCGAAGACATGTCACACACCAGCGGCACATCACCGGTCTGCGGCACCCAGTCGAATTCCAGGCCGCCGATGGTTTCGTTCTGCACGTAGTGCACGTAGGCCGCGTCCGCAGACAGCTGCCATTCGTTCTGACCCGGGATCGCGAAGTAGTCGTAAGGCTTGGCGGTGCCCGCGACATTGATGTTGCCGTAGCGCGAGGCTTCTTCAATGGCTTTCTGCGACCAGATACCGGTGTCGATGTAGTCCGCCGTGCCGTCTTCCGGCAGCAGGTTCAGTGGCAGCTGGGCAAACTGCTGGCTCGCGCCGCCCTGCAGGAACAACACTTTGTAATCGGATGGGATGTCCAGCAGGTCGCGCAGATCCTGCTCGGCCTTGGTGGCGATGGACACGAACTCATCGCTGCGATGGCTCATTTCCATCACAGAGAGGCCTTTGCCATGCCAGTCGAGGAGTTCACCCTGCGCACGCTGCAGGACTGCTTCAGGAAGCGCCGCGGGACCGGCACAGAAGTTATAGGCTCTCTTGCTCACATCCAATCTCACTCTGATTTGGGTAGTCACGCAAACATATCAGTCGACACTGGATCCAGTGTGGGAGCGGGCTTGCTCGCGAAGGCGGCGTGTCAGTCAACACATCTGGCGACTGACCCTCCGCCTTCGCGAGCAAGCCCGCTCCCACAAGAGGTCTCCATCGTTGTCGATATTTCCATCCGGACAAACAACAAGGGGGCGAATTTTCATCCGCCCCCTTGTATGTCCGCTTATTCCTGCGGTTCTTCTTCGTCTGCGGCAGCGTCGAGGGTTGGCTCGTCGACGCTGTCATCGCTGCCCGCGATCACCTCGCCTTCAAACGTCTCGCCTTCGAGCTCTTCGCCTTCGACTTCCGATGGCTCCTGGACACGCTCCAGGCCTACCAGCGTTTCATCGCTGGCCAGCTTGATCAGCGTCACGCCCTGGGTGTTACGCCCCAGGCTCGACACTTCAGCCACACGGGTACGCACCAGCGTGCCCTGGTCGGAAATCAACATGATTTCCTCGCCATCCAGCACCTGGACCGCGCCGACCAGACGACCGTTACGGTCGTTGCTGACCATGGCGATCACGCCCTGGCCGCCACGCTTGTACTCCGGGAACTCGCTGATAGCGGTACGCTTGCCGTAACCACGGGCCGAAGCAGTGAGGATCTCGCTGCCTTCTTCCGGGATCAGCATGGAAATCAGCTTCTGCCCTTCCGGCAGACGCATGCCGCGCACACCGCGGGCGGTACGGCCCATGGCACGCACGTCGGATTCCTTGAAGCGCGTGACCTTGCCACCGTCGGAGAACAGCATGACTTCACGCTCGCCATCGGTGATGGCAGCCGAGATCAATACGTCGCCTTCGTCCAGCTCCAGGGCGATCAGGCCCACGCTGCGCTGGCGGCTGAAGGATTCCAGCGGAGTCTTTTTCACGGTGCCCTTGGCGGTCGCCATGAAAATGAAGTGACCTTCGGTGTATTCCTCGACCGGCAGCATGGTGGTGATGTATTCATCACTGTCCAGCGGCAGCAGGTTGACCAAGGGACGACCACGGGCCGCGCGGGATGCTTCCGGGATTTCGTAGGTCTTCAGCCAGTACACCTTGCCCTTGCTGGAGAACAGCAGGAGCGTGGTGTGGCTGTTGGCGACCAGCAGGTGAGCAATGTAGTCCTCATCCTTGACGCCGGTCGCCGACTTGCCTTTACCGCCACGGCGCTGGGCCTGATAGGCAGCCAGTGGCTGAGTCTTGGCGTAGCCGCCGTGGGAAATAGTCACCACGCGCTCTTCTTCCGGGATCATGTCACCCAGGGTCAGGTCGAGACGTGCGTCGAGGATTTCGGTACGGCGCACGTCGCCGTATTCGGCGCGGATCACTTCCAGCTCTTCGCGAATCACTTCCATCAGGCGCACGGCGCTATTGAGGATGCGGATCAGCTCGCCGATCTGGTTGAGAATTTCCTGGTATTCGGCCAGCAGTTTCTCGTGTTCCAGGCCAGTCAGGCGGTGCAGGCGCAATTCGAGGATGGCCTGGGCCTGCTCTGGTGACAGGAAGTACTTGCCTTCGCGCAGACCGTATTGCGGGTCGAGGTTCTCCGGACGGCAGGAATCGGCACCGGCGCGCTCGACCATTGCGACCACCGCGCTGGACTCCCAAGGGGTGCTGATCAGCGCTTCCTTGGCTTCCGACGGAGTCGGCGAAGCCTTGATCAGGGCGATCACCGGGTCGATGTTCGACAACGCTACCGCCTGGCCTTCCAGGATGTGCCCGCGCTCACGGGCCTTGCGCAGTTCAAACACGGTACGCCGGGTCACTACTTCACGACGGTGACGGACAAAGGCTTCCAGCAGATCCTTGAGGTTGAGGATGCGCGGGCGGCCGTCGATCAAGGCCACGACGTTGATACCAAACACGCTTTGCAGCTGGGTCTGGGCGTAGAGGTTGTTGAGGATCACTTCAGGCACTTCGCCGCGACGCAGCTCGATCACCACGCGCATACCGTCCTTGTCAGACTCGTCGCGCAGCTCGGTGATGCCTTCAAGTTTCTTCTCTTTGACCAGTTCGGCGATTTTTTCGATCAATCGCGCCTTGTTCAACTGGTAAGGCAGCTCGGTAATGACGATCTGCTGACGACCACCGACCTTGTCGATGTCCTCGATGATCGAGCGGGCACGCATATAAATGCGCCCGCGGCCGGTGCGGTAGGCTTCGATGATGCCGGCGCGACCGTTGATGATCGCGGCGGTCGGGAAGTCCGGGCCGGGAATGTACTGCATCAACTCATCGATGGTCAGCTCAGGGTTGTCGATGAGCGCCAGGCAACCGTCGATGACTTCACCGAGGTTGTGTGGCGGGATGTTGGTGGCCATGCCCACGGCGATACCGCTGGAGCCGTTGACCAACAGGTTGGGAATACGGGTCGGCATGACCGCCGGGATCATTTCGGTGCCGTCGTAGTTCGGCACCCAGTCCACGGTTTCTTTATGCAGGTCGGCCAGCAGCTCGTGCGCCAGCTTGGTCATGCGCACTTCGGTGTATCGCATGGCCGCGGCGTTGTCGCCGTCGACCGAACCGAAGTTGCCCTGGCCATCTACCAGCAGGTAGCGCAGGGAAAACGGCTGAGCCATCCGAACGATGGTGTCGTACACCGCAGTGTCGCCGTGAGGGTGATACTTACCGATCACGTCACCGACAACACGGGCAGATTTCTTGTACGGCTTGTTCCAGTCGTTACCCAGCTCGCTCATCGCGAACAGCACACGCCGGTGCACGGGCTTCAAGCCATCGCGCGCATCAGGCAGTGCCCGCCCGACAATTACGCTCATCGCGTAGTCGAGGTAGGACTGTTTCAGCTCGTCTTCGATATTGACCGGGAGGATTTCTTTGGCCAGTTCGCCCATGAGAAGCCTGATTCCTTTTTCGGGTGAAACCTCGTCACATCCATATGGGACGAACGAAGCTCGCCGCCGCCGGCATGGTGCCTGGCAACGACTTACGACAAATCAACGAGTTAGGACACGGATCTGCGCATTAAGGATCACCCCTTGGGGTGACCCTGGAAACCGCCGAATGTTATCACAATCGCCGCCACGCACCTATCCCCCTGATGCGCATGGAGCATAGTAAGTTGACGGGTGACAGGCTTGACGGCGACGAGAGAGGCCCTGAGGCAAACCTTCGGCGGTTTTTCCAGGGAAAAACGCTCAATGCAAGCGTTTACGACACATCAATTGCGCCAGTTTTGCCGTGTCGGGCCGTTCGACAATGCCTTTTTCCGTGACAATCACGTCAATCAAGTCCGCCGGCGTCACGTCAAACACCGGATTGAACACATCGACCGCAGCCCCGAGCCGCTGGCCGCCGACTTGCAGCAACTCCCCCGCGTCACGCTCTTCAAGGGGAATTTCATCGCCACTGGCCAGCATCCTGTCGATGCTGGAGCTGGGCGCCACCACCATGAAGCGCACACCGTGGTGCATCGCACATACGGCCAATTGATAAGTGCCGATCTTGCTGGCCACGTCACCATTGGCGGCAATGCAGTCAGCCCCGACAATCACCCAGGTGACGCCCTTGGTCTTCAACACATGGGCGCCGGCCGAATCGCTGTTGATCGTGACCGCGATGCCATCGCCCGCCAACTCCCACGCCGTCAGCCGCGAACCTTGTAGCGCCGGACGGGTTTCGTTGACATAGACGCGCTCCACCATGCCATCCAGGAACGCCCCGCGAATCACCCCAAGGGCCGTGCCGAAACCACCGGTCGCCAGGGCACCCGCGTTGCAATGGGTAAGGATCGCCTGAGCATTGCCCTGATGCTTGCGGATCAGGTCGACGCCCAACTGCGCCATGGTCAAGTTGGCTTCGCGATCACTTTCGTGGATCGCCCGGGCTTCCGCCTCCAGGATCGACAGCGGGTCGGCGGGCTCCTTGAGGCGATCCAGCCGGTCGCGCATGCGGTTCAAGGCCCAGAACAGATGCGCCGCCGTCGGACGGGTATCGGCCAGCAGCGCCAGGTCCTCTTCCCATGCCGCCTGCCAGTCGCCGCCTTCGGCGAGCCGCGCACGGGCCGCCAGCACCAGCCCGTAGGCCGCACTGATACCAATCGCCGACGCGCCACGCACCGCCATCGAACGAATAGCCAGCGCAACCTCCGCCGCAGTGGCGCAGGTTATCCAGGTTTCCTCGAATGGCAACCTGCGCTGATCAAGCAGATGCAGGACGCCATCACGCCAATCGATGGCCTTTACCTTCTCCGCAGCCAACAGTCGGTCGCGCATCCCTCACCCCGCACTCATGCACAAAAGCCGCCGATTATAGCGATCCGCCAGCCAAGACGCTCGGGTATACTTCGCCCTTCCTTAATAACAGCCTTGGACGACGCTTCCGATGATGCCACCCGCCGCCCCGCTCGACTTATTGCTCCTGCCAACCTGGCTGGTACCGGTCGAACCTGCCGGCGTAGTGCTCAAGGAACACGGCCTGGGCATCCGTGACGGGCGCATCGCCTTTATCGGACCCCGTACGCAAGCACTGAAATTGGCGGCGACCGAAGTCCGGGAACTGCCTGGCATGTTGCTCAGCCCCGGCTTGATCAACGCCCACGGCCACGCGGCAATGACACTGTTTCGTGGCCTGGCGGACGATTTGCCACTGATGAACTGGCTCGAAAATCACATCTGGCCCGCCGAGGCCAAGTGGGTGGATGAAGCCTTCGTGCGTGACGGCACCGACCTGGCCATCGCCGAGCAGCTCAAGGGCGGCATCACCTGTTTTTCGGACATGTATTTCTTTCCAAAAGTGGCCAGCGAGCGGGTGCACAACAGTGGCATCCGCGCACAGATCGCCATCCCGATCCTGGATTTCCCGATTCCCGGCGCCAGCAATGCCGACGAGGCTATCCGCCAGGGCATCGAACTGTTTGGCGACCTCAAGCACCACCCACGCATCAACATTGCCTTCGGGCCTCATGCGCCGTATACCGTCAACGATGAAAACCTGGAGAAAGTCCGGGTGATCGCCGAGGAACTGGACGCCGTCATTCACATGCATGTCCATGAAACAGCCTTCGAAGTGCAGCAGGCGGTGGAGCATCACGGTGAGCGCCCGCTGACACGCCTTGGCCGCCTGGGTTTGCTGGGACCGCGCTTCCAGGCGGTGCATATGACCCAAATCAGCGAGGACGACCTGACTTTACTGGTAGAAAGTAACAGCAGCGTCATCCATTGCCCGGAGTCGAACCTGAAACTGGCCAGCGGCTTCTGCCCGGTGGAACGTCTGTGGCAAGCCGGCGTCAATGTGGCAGTAGGCACCGACGGCGCAGCCAGTAACAATGACCTCGACCTGCTGGGTGAAACCCGCACCGCGGCCTTGCTCGCCAAAGCCGTTGCCGGCTCGGCCACCGCCCTGGATGCCCATCGCGCGTTGCGCATGGCCACGCTCAACGGAGCCCGGGCGTTGGGCCTGGACAGCCAAATCGGCTCACTGCAAGTCGGCAAGGCCGCGGACTTGGTCGCCTTCGACTTGTCGGGCCTGGCGCAACAACCGATCTATGATCCTGTCTCGCAGCTTATATATGCCACCGGACGCGATTGTGTGAAACACCTTTGGGTCGACGGCAAACACTTGCTCGACGACCGGCAACTGACTCGCCTGGATGAACAACAGTTGTGCGCCACGGCCATTGCCTGGGGCCAACGCATCAGCGGACATACCGAATAACGCCGCGCTTGAGCCCCGCCTCACGCCCGGCAAACCGTTTTATCAGATTTAGAGGATGATCCATGAGCAACGTCGACCACGCTGAAATCGCCAAATTCGAAGCCTTGGCCCATCGTTGGTGGGACCGCGAAAGCGAGTTCAAGCCGCTGCACGATATCAATCCACTGCGCGTCAACTGGATTGACGAGCGCGTCAACCTGGCAGGCAAGAAGGTGCTGGACGTCGGTTGCGGCGGCGGCATCCTCAGCGAAGCCATGGCCTTGCGCGGCGCGACCGTGATGGGCATCGACATGGGCGAAGCGCCACTGGCGGTGGCGCAGCTGCATCAACTGGAATCCGGCGTGAGCGTCGAATACCGGCAGATCACCGCCGAAGCCCTGGCCGAAGAAATGCCCGAGCAGTTCGACGTGGTCACCTGCCTCGAGATGCTTGAACACGTGCCGGACCCGTCCTCGGTGATCCGCGCCTGCTTTCGCATGGTCAAGCCCGGTGGCCAGGTCTTCTTCTCGACTATCAACCGGAACCCGAAAGCCTATCTGTTCGCGATCATCGGGGCCGAATACATCATGAAGCTGCTGCCTCGCGGCACCCACGACTTCAAGAAATTCATCCGCCCTTCCGAACTGGGCGCCTGGAGCCGTCATGCCGGACTCACCGTCAAAGACATCATCGGCTTGACCTACAACCCGCTGACCAAGCACTACAAGCTGGCCAGCGACGTTGACGTCAATTACATGATCCAGACCTTGCGCGAGGAATGAGCCTGTGAAGTTGAAAGCAGTTCTTTTCGACATGGACGGCACCCTACTGGACACCGCGCCGGACTTTATCGCCATCTGCCAGTCGATGCGCGCCGATCGCGGGCTGGCGCCGATCAATGACCAGCATATCCGTGATGAAATTTCCGGCGGTGCCAAGGCCATGGTCGCCGTGACCTTCTCGATGGACCCTGAATCCCCGGGTTTTGAAGCGTTGCGCCTGGAGTTCCTGGAGCGTTACCTGAAAGGTTGCGCCATCCATAGCAAATTGTTCGATGGCATGGGCGAGTTGCTGGCCGATATCGAGAAATCCAAGCTGATCTGGGGCGTGGTCACCAACAAACCCGTACGCTTCGCCGAACCGATCATGCAGCAACTGGGCCTGGCCCAGCGCTCGGCACTGCTGATCTGCCCGGATCACGTGAAAAACAGCAAGCCCGACCCCGAACCCCTGATCCTGGCCTGCAAGATGCTCGACCTGGACCCGGCCAGCGTGCTGTTCGTGGGTGATGACTTGCGCGACATCGAGTCGGGTCGTGACGCCGGCACCCGCACCGCCGCCGTGACCTACGGTTATATTCACCCGGACGACAACCCGCGCAACTGGGGGGCCGATGTGGTGGTGAATCACCCGCTGGAATTGCGCAAGGTGCTGGATAACGCGCTGTGCAGTTGCTGATTGCTCACCGATTCTGCTGACCGGTGAAGATCCAAAGGTGGGAGCGGGCTTGCTCGCGAAAGCAGTGGTTCAGTCAATGAATGTATGAATGGCCCACCGCTTTCGCGAGCAAGCCCGCTCCCACAAGGGATCTCCACAGATCTCAAGTCGGGTGTTTGAAACCTGTTAGTTTTGTTGAGGTTGTTTATGTTTGATTACTCCGCACGCCCAGAATTACTCAAGGACCGGGTCATCCTGGTCACCGGTGCCGGTCGCGGGATTGGCGCGGCAGCGGCAAAAACCTACGCAGCCCACGGTGCCACCGTCCTGCTGCTGGGCAAGACCGAAGCCAACCTGGCCCAGGTCTACGACGAAATCGAAGACGCTGGCCACCCGCAGCCGGTAGTCATCCCGTTCAACCTGGAAACCGCCCTGCCCCATCAATACGATGAGCTGGCGGCAATGATCGAAAAAGAATTCGGCCGTCTCGACGGTCTGCTGCACAACGCCTCGATCATTGGCCCACGTACGCCGATCGAGCAGCTGTCTGGCGAAAACTTCATGCGCGTGATGCACATCAACGTCAATGCGATGTTCATGCTGACCGCGACCTTGCTGCCGTTGCTCAAGCTGTCCCAGGATGCTTCGGTGGTATTCACCTCCAGCAGCGTGGGACGCAAAGGCCGCGCCTACTGGGGCGCCTATGGGGTTTCGAAATTCGCCACCGAAGGCCTGATGCAAACCCTGGCGGACGAACTCGACACCGTCGCCGCGGTACGCGCCAACAGCATCAATCCGGGCGCCACCCGCACCAGCATGCGCGCTCAGGCCTATCCAGGGGAAAACCCGGTCAACAATCCGCTGCCAGAGGAAATCATGCCGGTGTACCTGTACCTGATGGGCCCGGACAGTACCGGTATCAATGGCCAGGCATTCGACGCGCAATAACCCGCTCACCCCACGCCCCGCAGGCGCTGTCGAGCGAAACGAGGCTGCAACTTTCCAGCAATCGCGACGATTTCGACCCGGACAGCGCCTGCGCCAACTTTCCGCCGTCCGGCCCGCGCCCTCAACAAATTCCAACCCTCTGATTCAGCTGGCTTTTTATCGGCTGATGCACATGGCATGAATTTCGCTCTGCTCTACCCGACGCAGGTTGCGCGACATCACGACGCGCGGCATGGGAAGCGGGTTATAACCCTCGGCAAAGCGGACTAAACTGTCACTCAGGGTTTACACAACTGAATGACCAGTAGCACACCCGCACCTGCTGTTCTCATTGAGCCTGTCAGACAGTGTTAGGTGCTTAGAGGCCAGTCCATGAAAACACCGACCCAGACCAACGCGATTGACTTCGACAGTGCCAAATTACAGCGCCTGGGCTTTGGTCGGCCGTCCCTTCTTGCGCGTCGCCCCACCACCCTAGAGCAACTGCGCCAGCAACTGACCCTGCAATTGCAGACCAGCCTGCAGCCGGAACGCATCCTCGGCCTGTTTTTTCGCGAAATTCAGCGGCTGGTCCCCCTGGATGCCCTGCAGTACCGTCACGACAGCAGTGATCTGCGCCTGGAGTACGGCCATCGCGGCCATCACTCGGTGAGCTATGCCCTCAGCCATGAGGGTGAACATCTGGGCGAACTGATCTTCCGGCGCAACCAGCGCTTCAGTGAAGAGGAACAAGGCAACCTGGAGTCGCTGCTGGCCACCTTGCTGTATCCCATGCGCAACGCCCTGATGTACCGCGCCGCAACCCGCAGCGCCCTGCGTGACCCATTGACGGGCACCGGCAATCGCATCGCCATGGACCAGACGCTGCAGCGGGAAATCGACATGGCCAAGCGACATTTGCATCCGCTGTCGTTACTGATGCTCGACATTGATCACTTCAAGCGCGTGAACGATAGTCATGGACATGCCACTGGCGACAAGGTGCTCAAAGCGATCGCCGGGTTGATCAAGAGCCAACTGCGGAACGTCGATATGGTGTTTCGTTTTGGCGGGGAAGAATTTCTGATCCTGCTTTCCAACACCGGCCGGGAGGCCGCAGCGTTGGTTGGCGAGCGCCTGCGAAAGGCGGCTCAGGCCCAGGACTATTGGGCGGATACAACGCGAATCGAATTAACCGTGAGCCTGGGTTGCTCGACGTTGTTGCCGGGAGAAAGCGCCGATAGCCTGCTGCGCCGGGCCGACAGTGCCTTGTACGTGGCCAAGCGCGAAGGCCGTAATCGCCTGGCGTTGGCGGGGTAACCAGGACCCCGCCAAGGTCATATCAAGCTTCGCTGGCTTCCAGCGCATGTCGCTCGCGAGCAACCGGTGCTTTCTCCAACTGCATGCAACGTTCCAGGAACAGGTACATGTAGTCGTAGCTCTTGCAGACCGCTTGTCGCAACTCCACCTGCAGGGCCTTGCTCGGGTTCATCCCGGCCAGGGTGCAAATGATTTCCAGGGCTTCCCAGGGATGCGCGTCATCGTACTGGGCATGCATTTTCAACCACTTCATCGCCCGCTTGCGATCTTCCTCGGGGAACGCCGCCGCATAGACGCCTGTCGAGCACACCACGGCAGACCATTCACCGGTGGCGCCTTCGATCGCATAGTTGGTGGCAGCGATCGCGACGATCAATGAATCCGACGAGCTTGTGTGCCAGCACCAATGGCTCAGGGCATGCAACTCGGGCGGAACATTTTGTGCCTGCAACTCTTCCAGCGTGACGCCATGGGCACGCGCCCAGTGCACCCAATAGTCAGCGTGATTCAGTTCCACGCGAATGTTGCGCATCAACCAGCGTCGCGCCATATCCTCCCCAGGATGGCGGGCAAACTTGGTCTTGGTGAGGTTCTGCGCCATGTACAACGCAAACTGTTCAACCACCGGCCAGCCGCCAATCAGGTAGTGGCGCATGGTCTTGGCGCTGAGCTGGTTATCGCGCATACGCTGGTACAGTTCATGTTCGACAACTCGGCGCTTGCTCTCGCTACAGTCCTGGATCAGTTGCTGAGCCCAGGCGGGATAACTTGAGGCATCCATAAGCGGACCGGTTCTGTTGAATGTGTCGATCACTGTCGGGCTCCTTTTGATGTGTGATATGTACAGACCAGCAAATGTTTCAACGGAACGTGCCAGGCGCCCTGAATAACAGAGGCTGTGCCCGCACAGGTCGACACTGCAAACTATCAAAGGTAAACAATTGCGGACGTTCGATCAGGTAACCCTGAGCGTAATCCACGCCAATCTCAAGCAAGGCCTGCTCGATCTGCGGCGTTTCGACAAATTCGGCAATTGTACGTTTACCCATGACATGCCCGATGTGATTGATCACTTCGACCATTGCGCGGTTAATCGGGTCGTCCAGCATATCCTTTACGAAACTTCCATCGATCTTCAAGAAGTCTACAGGTAAATGTTTGAGATAAGCGAATGAAGACATTCCGGCGCAGAAGTCATCCAGTGAGAATTGGCAACCCAAGGCTTTGAGTTCATTAATAAAACGAATTGCACTGCCCAAGTTGGAGATCGCACTGGTCTCGGTGATTTCAAAACAGATCATTTCTGGCGGAATATTGTAAGCATTGAATTTCTCACGTAAAAAACCGAGAAAGTCGTCGTCTCCAATAGTTATTCCTGACAGATTTATCGCACATACCGCCATGGGCCGGCCGGGTCGCTCGAGCATACACTTGGCAATGATCTTGAATACGTTCTCTACCACCCACCGGTCCAGCGAAGTCATCAAGCCGTAACGTTCGGCGGCCGGGATAAAACTGTTGGGCAAGATGATGCGTCCGGTTTCATCATGCAGGCGCAGCAGAATCTCAATGTGCCCGCAACCCAACTCGGTATGGCCCAGCGGAGCGATTTCCTGGGCGTACAGACAGAACCGGTTCTCTTCCAGGGCAATATGCAGGCGTTGCACCCACGCCATCTCGCCAAAACGCAGAGACAACTCCGAATCATCGGCATGATAGACCTGCACCCGGTTGCGGCCCTTTTCCTTGGCCATGTAACAGGCCATATCGGCGGTCCGCAGCGAAGTCTCCAGGGTGGTCGGGGTTTGCGAGATATGCACCAGGCCGATGCTGACGGTGGTGACAAAAGGCCGGCCCTTCCAGACAAAGTGCAGGCTTTGCACGGTATGGCGCAGGCTTTCGGCGATTTTTTCCGCCATCGGCGGCGGACAGTTCTCCAGCAGGATGCCGAACTCATCTCCGCCAAGGCGAGCCAGGGTGTCGCCTTCACGCAGGTCCGACTGCAACAGCGCGCAGATATGGCGCAACAACTCATCGCCCGCCGCATGACCGCACGTGTCATTGACCAGCTTGAACTGATCCAGATCCAGGAACATCAACGCATGGCGCCCGCCGTGCTGGCGACCGGCGCTGCTTATCACCTGCTCCAGGCGATATTCAAACTCGCGGCGGTTGGCCAGGCCGGTCAGTGCGTCGTGCGTCGCTTGCCAGGACAGGTTGGCGATGTACTGACGTTCCTGGGTCATGTCGTGCAACACCAATACCGCGCCACTGACTTTGCCGGCACTGCGAATCGGCGCGCCCACCAGGGTCACGGACACCGTGCTGCCGTCCACCCGCTGGATCAACTTCGAATGTTCACTGCCACCGCTGAGTTGGCCAGCGAGAATATGCTCGATCAGGGTAAACCCATCGGCCTGGATATTTTCATCGAGCAAATTGAACAACGCGGCCAGGGGCAATCCTTGGGCCTGAGCAGCCTTCCAGTGGGTCAGTGCCTCGGCCGCCGGATTCATATAGGTGATGGCTCCGTCGACATCCGTACTGATGACCCCGTCGCCTATGGATTCCAGGGTAATCTGTGCCCGCTCCTTTTCCAGCTCCAGGGCATCGGCAAAAGCGCGGCGCTGGGTCAGCAACTTGCGGGTGCGCAAAAGCGCCAGAGCGATCAAGACCAGTGCCGTGGCGAGATTGATCACCAGCAGCATGCGCAAAATCACCCGCGACCCCTCGCCCAGGGCATCACTGAAGGCTTTGGCGGCCGGTGTCACGCCGTCATTGATGGCAAAGATGCGGGCTTTCCAGCGTTTCACATCGCCATCGCTCACCTGATTGCCAAGAATCGCCCGGTGCATCTCCTGCGCCAACGCATCCAGTTGCACCAGGTAGCCATTCCCCACCGTCCACAATTCGATAGCCTTTTCCAGGTAACTGAAATGCCGAAAATTGAGGTACAGCCAAATCAGGCTGGAAACGTCATCACGATGATTGCCACCCTTGAGAATACTCAGGCGTGCCGCGCTCAGGTCAGGCGTCGGGCGGTCCAGGGCGAGCCGCAGTTCATGCCCGCCCTGGGGCACCGCAATCGCGTTCTGGTATTTGAGGAAGGTGGCTTCGTCACGACTGTCGGCGTACAGCGTCAGGTAGTAGATGGCATCTTTCTGTCCCTTGGACCATAAGCTCTCACCTGCGACGTACCCACGCACCGCCGACAGCACGTAGAGACTGACGCCACCCAGTAATGCCTGGAACAGCACCACGGCGATAAATGGCCAGACGATGCCCAACAACCGTGGCGTTCCGAAAGTCCGCTTTTGCTTCATGAGGTCCCTTGCACATGCACCGCCAAATACGCACGCGAATCCAACACGCCCCGAGCGCACAGCCTAAGCTAAATCAACGTACTTGTTGCAGATGACCGTAAAGTTTTGCGTATAACCCGCCATCGGCAATCAACTGCTGATGGTCACCGTCTTCGGCAATATGGCCACCGTCAAATACCAGCACCCGGTCCGCCTGCTTCACCGCCGACAAACGGTGGGCGATGATCAGTGTAGTACGACCACTGAGAAACCGCGTCAGTGCCTGGTGCAGGTTGTATTCGGTAGCGGCATCGAGAGCCGACGTGGCTTCATCGAGAATCACTACCTTGGGTTCGGCCAACACCATTCGCGCAATGGCCAGGCGCTGACGCTGCCCACCGGAAAAACGCACTCCGGACCGTCCCACTACGCTGTCCAGGCCCAAGGGGAGAGCCTTGACCGTAGCGTCCAGTTGCGCGATTTCCAGCGCCTGCCAGCAGGCTTGATCGCTGCGGTCGCGGCCCATGGTCAGGTTGGCGCGCACGGTGTCGTTGAACAAGGCTGGGTGTTGCAGCACCACCGCGAGGTTCTCACGGATCGTGGCAAGACCGATTTCCTGCTGGGTTGCACCGCCGTAACGGATGCTGCCCGACTGCGGCGTATAAAGTCCCAGCAACAACTGCACCAAGGTACTTTTGCCGCCACCGCTGGCGCCGACAAGCGCCACCTTCTCACCGGGCGCAATGATCAGGTCAAGCTGGTCGAGCACCCGCTCCTCGCCGTAACCGAAGCTCAGGCCGCGCACCTCGATCCCCACCGTTTCCCGCCCAACAAAAGGATCGGTTACCCCGGCGTATTGCGGCTCGTCGGCCCGCGCCAGCAGTTCGTTGATTCGCGTCAGCGCCCCCCCTGCCGCGTAGTAGGCGTATTGCAGATTCAGCAACTGCTCCACCGGGCTGATCATGAACCACAGGTAACTGAACACCGCGAGCATCTGCCCGATGGACAGGTCGGAAAACAGTACCGTGAGCATCGCCGCCGCGCGAAAGATGTCGATGCCGAACTGGAACAACAAGCCGCTGGCACGACTGGAGGCATCGCTTCTCCACTGCGAGTTGACCGCAAAGTCCCGCACTTCCTGGGCTCGCCGCCCCAGCCGGCCGAGGAAAAATCCTTGGCGGTTGCCCGCGCGGACTTCCTGGATGGCGTCGAGGGTTTCGGTCAGCGCCTGGGTAAACCGCGAGGTGCTGTCATTCTCCAGCTTTTTCAGGTGCTTGACCCGCTTGCCCAACTGCACTGTGGCGTAGATCACCAACGGGTTGAACAACAGGATCAACAGCGCCAGTTGCCAGTGCATCCACATCAGAATCGCGGAAGTGCCGACCAACGTCAGCATGGCCACCAGGAAACGGCTCAGGGTTTCACCGACAAACTTGTCCAGCGTGTCCAGGTCAGTCACCAGGTGCGTGGTCACGGTGCCGCTGCCCAGGCTTTCGTATTCACTCAGCGATATCCGCTTGAGCCGCTCGATCAGCCGGACGCGAATACGGTACACAATGTCCTTGGCCAGCCGCGCGAACAGCCGGGCTTGCAGCACGTTGAACAGCAGCGCGCCGCAACGCAGCACCAGGGTGAGCAACAGCATCAAGCCAATGTAGCCCGCGGCCTTCTGCCAACCCAGCGGCAGCGCATGGTTCATCACCTTCAAGGCGGCGTCGCCATGACCCAGCAGCACTTCGTCCACCAGCAACGGCAACAGCAAGGGAATCGGCACGCTGCACAGGGTCGCGAGTACCGCGACGCCATTGGCAATCCACAGGGATTTCTTGTGATGCAAGGCCAGGCGGCGAACTTCCGCCCAGGTCAACCGATCGACACGCTGGACCTGCTCGGCAGACGGCTCAGGCACAGGCAGCGCGCTCCAGCCAGCGGCCGAGCAACGCAGACAGCTCGGACAGGGGCTGGTAGCCGTTGGTCAGCAAGGCCAATTGACCATTACGCTCGGCCAGCATCGTCGGGAAGCCAGCCACGCCCAGATCCTGGACCCAGGTGAAATCAGCGGCCGTGGCCGCGTGCTGGTCGGCACGGTCGAACGCTTCGGCAAACTCGATGCGCGGTATACCCGCCTGTTCGGCCAGTTCCACCAACACGCTGGCGAGGGTCACGTCGCGCCCTTCCACATAAAACGCACGCTGGATCAGCCCCAGCAGTGTCCAGGCACAATCCGGCGCCAGGCCGCGGGCGGTGACGATCGCCCTGCACGCGGGCTCAGTGTCGTAGACAAAGCCCTCGGGCAGCGCCCCTTCCCGATTGAACGGTTGGCCAGTGGCTTCAGTGACTGCCTGCCAATGCTCGAGGATGTAGCGCCGAGTCGTCGGCTCCAGCGCCGCGCCACTGCCGGTGCGCAAGCCGCCCACCACCAGATGCAACTCGACGCCGGCAGCTTGCGCCTGCTTCACCAGCGCCTCGGCCACCGGCGCAAAGCCCCAGCACCAGGAACACATGGGGTCCATTACATAGAGCAGGCGCGCGGACATGGCTCAGGCCTCGGAAGATGGTTGCTTGTAGTTGTAGCCAATCGGGTGCGGCATATTGCGGGCCTTGGCCAGCTCAATCTGCTTCTGCCGGTCGATCGCGCTGCGACGGGTTTTCTCGGAGAGCTTATCCCAACAATGCGGGCAACTGATGCCGGCCACATAATGCTCGGACGCCCGGTCTTCGACACTGATGGGGGTTCGGCAGGCATGGCATTGATCGTAGTCGCCTTCGCTCAAGTCGTGGCGCACGGTGACACGATTATCGAAGACAAAGCAGTCGCCCTGCCACTTGGTTTCTTCCTGAGGCACCTCTTCGAGGTATTTCAAGATGCCGCCCTTGAGATGGTAGACCTCATCGAAGCCTTCGCTGAGCATATAGCTCGAGGCCTTTTCACAGCGAATACCGCCGGTGCAGAACATCGCGACTTTCTTATGCCTGGCCGGGTCGAAGTTGGCTTTGATGTAGTCGGGAAATTCGCGAAAACTGGTGGTTTTCGGGTCGATTGCGCCTTCAAAGGTGCCGATCGACACTTCATAATCGTTGCGGGTATCGATCAACAGTACTTCTGGATCGCTGATCAGCGCGTTCCAGTCCTTGGGGTCGACGTAGGTACCGACTTTCTTGTTCGGGTCGACGCCTTCGACGCCCAGGGTCACGATCTCTTTCTTCAGCTTGACCTTGGTACGGTAGAACGGCTGCTCATCGCAGTACGATTCCTTGTGATCGAGGTCGACCATGCGCGGATCATGCTTGAGCCAGGCGATTAAGCCATCAATGCCTTCGCGGCTGCCGGAAACAGTGCCGTTGATGCCTTCTTCGGCGATCAGCAAGGTGCCTTTGATGCCGTTGTCGACCATCGCCTTGAGCAGTGGCTCGCGCAGGGCAACGTAATCTTCAAGGGTGACGAACTTATACAGTGCCGCCACGACAATCGGGTGTGTCATGGGTATCTCTCCAGGTGGCTACCCTCGTAAAGGGTGAACCGGATGCAAAAAAAAGCGCCAACCGTGTGGCGCGCTGCGGATTCTAACAAAATCCGCATGACGTTAGCATCGACTCTGATAGGCGCGGAGTTTCAAATTGCCATGGTGGCATGGCAGACCGGGTCGACGCCTGGAATGGACCACTCCTGTGGCGAGGGGGCTTGTCCTGTGGTGAGGAGGTCTGTCCTGTGGTGAAGGGGTTTGTCCTGGGGTGAACTGTGGCGAGGGGGCTTGTCCCCCGTTGGGCTGCGCAGCAGCCCCAGTCAGGAAAAACGCGGTGTATCAGACAATTCTCGGCGCCCGGTTTTGGGGCTGCTGCGCAGCCCACCGGGGGACAAGCCCCCTCGCCACAGGACAAACCCCTTCATCACAGGACAAGCCTCCTAGCCACAGGACAGCCCCCTTAGTCACAGTGTGGGTTTCAGGCTGGCTTCAATGTCCGCCCGCGCACGTCGGCGAAGCCGGGGCGGCGTCGATTTGCGCCCACTCTGCAGGCGTGTAGGTATGCAGCGCCAGCGCATGAAACTCACTCATCAGGTCACCCAAAGTGGCATAGACCTTCTGGTGGCGCTTGACGCGGTTCAGCCCTTCGAACTGCTGGCTGACCAGCACGGCCTTGAAGTGGGTCTGTAACCCGCGGCTGTGCATATGACTTTCATCCAGCACGCTCAGGTGCTCAGGGCTCAGGCCGCCAAGTGCCGTCTCTATACGCTGTTGCATGGTCATTCCCGGCTCCACTTACTTCTTCACAGGGGCGGCGGCTTTCTTGGCTGGCGCCAGTTCGTTGGTCATATCTTCCAGCAACTTGTTCACCACCGGTACCGCGCTTTCCAGCTTGGCCTGGGTCAACTGGGCCGATTGCTGGGTCAACTGGGGCATTTTTTCCAGGACTTTTTTGCCCAGGGGCGACTTGTAGAACGCCACCAGCTCCTTGAGCTCGGATTCGCTGAAGTTGCTGGTGTAGAGCTTGACCATGTCAGGCTTGAGCTTTTTCCAGCCGATAGCCTGATCCAGGGCGGCGTTGGCCTTGGCCTGATAGCTATCGAGGACAGTTTGCTTGGCGGCAGGCGCCTTGGTCTGCTCGAAACGCTGGGCGAACATTTGCTGCACTTGCATGTACACCGGGGTACCCAGCTTGTCGGCATGGGCCAGGGTAAGGAAGGCTTCGGCGCTGGCGTTGTGGCTGGCGGTATCGGCAAGAACCTGGCCGCTGGCGCAGACCAGAGCAACCGCGGTACAGATGGCACGAAGACGAGTCATCGAGTTTCCTTTCTAGCAGGCGAGGTAAGACCCCAAGGGCGCTCATTCTGCGCCTAAAAAACGCCGCGACTCAACCCCACACCTTGCAGCACCTGGTTTTGCGGGGATTCACGGCAAAAACCGTTCATTGAAAGGTGTTCAATGGAACCCCTCGGTCCAGGCAGGGCCTAAACTGCGCTAACCGACTTAAGGAGGGTCCTCGCGATGAGCCGTATTGAAACCGACAGCCTGGGAGACGTACAGGTCCCGGATGACGCTTACTGGGGCGCGCAGACCCAACGTTCACTGGTCAACTTCGCTATTGGCGAGCAACGCATGCCGTTGGCGGTGCTGCACGCCCTGGCGCTGATCAAGAAAGCCGCCGCACGGGTCAATGACCGTAATGGCGACCTGCCCGCCGACATCGCCCGGTTGATCGAGCAAGCGGCCGACGAAGTGCTCGACGGGCAGCACGATGACCAGTTCCCGCTGGTCGTCTGGCAGACCGGGAGCGGCACACAGAGCAACATGAACGCCAACGAAGTGATCGCTGGCCGCGCCAACGAACTATCCGGCCAACCCCGTGGCGGCAAAAGCCCGGTACATCCCAACGATCACGTCAACCGTTCCCAGAGTTCCAACGACTGCTTCCCCACCGCCATGAACATTGCCGCGGTGCAAGCGGTGCACGAACAATTGCTGCCGGCGATCCGCGAGCTGTCCGGAGGACTGGCCGAGTTGTCGGCGCGCCATATGAAGCTGGTCAAGACCGGACGCACCCACATGATGGACGCGACGCCGATTACCTTTGGCCAGGAAGTCTCGGCGTTCATCGCACAACTGGATTATGCCGAACGCGCGATTCGCAGCGCCCTGCCCGCGGTCTGCGAGCTGGCCCAGGGCGGTACGGCAGTCGGCACCGGCCTCAATTCGCCGCATGGCTTTGGCGAAGCTATCGCCGCGGAAATCGCCGCGCTGTCCGGCCTGCCGTTTGTCACCGCGCCGAACAAATTCGCCGCGCTGTCAGGGCATGAACCGCTGACCACCCTGTCTGGCGCCCTGAAAACCCTGGCCGTGGCCCTGATGAAAATCGCCAACGATCTGCGTCTGTTGGGCTCGGGCCCGCGTACCGGGCTGGCCGAGGTCAAGCTGCCGGCCAACGAGCCAGGCAGTTCGATCATGCCCGGCAAGGTCAACCCGACCCAATGCGAAGCGCTGTCGATGCTGGCCTGCCAAGTGCTGGGCAATGACGTGACCATCGGCTTTGCCGCAAGCCAAGGGCATCTGCAGTTGAACGTGTACAAGCCGGTGATCATCCACAACCTGCTGGAATCGATCCGCTTGCTGGCTGACGGTTGCCGCAACTTTCAGGAACACTGCATCGCCGGCCTCGAACCGGATGCGGAGCAGATGGCTCAGCACCTGGAGCGGGGCTTGATGCTGGTGACAGCCCTGAATCCGCACATCGGCTATGACAAGTCGGCGGAAATCGCCAAGAAAGCCTACGCCGAAAGATTGACGTTACGCCAGGCAGCGCTGGACCTTGGCTACCTCACTGACGCAGAGTTCGATCAGTGGGTACGTCCGCAAAACATGCTCGAGGCGGGTCACTGAGACAACAAGCGGGTGCGCCGGGCCTTGAGCCCGGCGAACAACGAGGGCGCCAAGGCTATCGTCGCTGAACCCAGCACCACCAATACCGCCCCGCCATAACCCAGTCCATTGATTTGCTCGGCATGCACATAATCCGGCCATAACCAGGCTGCGGCAGCCACCGCCACGAAGGTCACCAGCGGCGTAATCGCCAAGGTCGCGCTCACCCGCGACGCTTCCCAATGCGCCAGCGCCTCGGCAAATGCGCCGTAGGCAATCAGCGTATTGAAACAGCAGGCGAGTAACAGCCAACCTTGCAGCGGGCTCAATTGCAGCGCTTCCATGGGATGCGCCCAAGGCGTCAACAGCAGGGCGCAGGACAGGTAGATCACCATCATTACCTGCAACGAATTCCACACCGTCAGCAGTTGCTTCTGACCCAATGCGTAGAGCACCCAGATTGTCGTCGCCAGAAGAATCGTCAGCACGCCCGAGGTGTAGGCACCCAGAGACGTCAGCAGCTCCGCCAGACGCTGGTTGAAGAACAGCGCGAAGCCGATGATCAGCACCAACAGACCCGCGCCCTGCCCCAGGCTGAAACGCTCCTTGAACACAAAGACGCTGGCGATCATCAGAAAGATCGGCCCCATCTGCACCACCAGTTGCGCAGTGCCGGGGCTCAATAGTTTCAGCCCCACCAGATACAGCACGTAGTTGCCCACCAGGCCACACACCGCCATCGCCACCAGCCAGCCGCCCTTCGGGCCGAGCGCGCGCGGGTTGGGCAGGCGTCTCACGGCGGCCAGGTAGATGAACAGAAAGCTGCCGGCGACCATCAGGCGGAACCAGGTGACGGTGATCGGATCCATCACCTGCAGCACCTGTTTGAGCTTGATCGGCAGAATGCCCCAGAGCAGCGCGGTCAGCAGGGTCAGCGATAAACCGTAGACCCAGCGGCCGGAGGAGATGTGCATGAGTGCCCCAGAAGCCAGAGGAGGTGGATCGGCATTCTAAGGGCAAGTGCGTGACTTGGGCTACGCCGCAGTTCAACTGTGGGAGCTGGCTGTCGTGGCGAATGCACAGGCGACAGAGATGTATCAGGTGTAAGCATTGCAAATGTGGGAGCGGCGGTGCGACGATTCGACTTGCTCGCGAAAGCGGTGTGCCAGAGAAGAATAGGCTGACTGACACTCTGCATTCGCGACCAAGCCCGCTCCCACATTGATCTGGTTTCTCCAATGAAATCTAGTGTACGGCTTCGAAGAGGCCGGTCGCGCCCATCCCGCCACCCACGCACATGGTGACGATCCCATAGCGCACATCACGCCGCTGCAACTCCCGCACCAGATGCCCGACCTGCCGCGAACCGGTCATGCCGAACGGGTGGCCAATCGAGATCGAACCGCCGTTGACATTGTATTTGGCGTTATCGATCTCCAGCCGATTACGCGCATACAAGCACTGCGAGGCAAACGCTTCATTCAGTTCCCACAGGTCGATGTCTGCCACCTGCAACCCACGCGCCTTGAGCAGCTTGGGCACCGAGAACACCGGGCCGATGCCCATCTCGTCCGGCTCGCAGCCGGCCACGGTAAAACCACGGAAGAAGGCCTTGGGCTTGAGCCCCAGTTCCAGGGCTTTTTCCAGACTCATCACCAGCGTCATCGACGCGCCGTCGGACAACTGCGACGAGTTCCCCGCCGTCACCGACCCATCCTCGGCAAATACCGGCTTCAGTCCGGACAGGCTGGACAACGTGGTGTCTGGACGGTTGCAGTCATCCCGGTCCACCACGCCGTCGAGGATCTGCACCTCACCGGTATGCTTGTCCTCGACTTTGTACTTGACCGGCATCGCCACGATTTCATCGTCGAACAATCCGTCCGCCTGGGCCTGGGCCGTACGCTGCTGGCTTTGCAGGGCATACAGGTCCTGTTCTTCGCGGCTGACGTTATAGCGACGCGCGACGATTTCGGCGGTCTGGCCCATCGGGAAGTAGATGCCAGGCACCTGCGCCTTGAGCAGCGGGTTGATCAGGTTGTCGGTATTCACGCTCTTCATCGTCAGGCTGATGGACTCGACACCGCCAGCAACCATGATGTCACTGCATCCGGAAGCAATCTGATTGGCGGCAATCGCAATCGCCTGCAGGCCCGAGGAACAGAAACGGTTAAGGGTCATGCCCGCCGTACCGGTGCCCAGGCGCGAAAGGACCGCCACGTTGCGGCCAATGTTGTAGCCCTGGGCACCCTCGTTGGAACCGGCGCCGACGATGCAATCCTCGACGCTGGCCGGGTCGATGCCGTTACGTGCCAGCAGCGCGTTGACACAATGCGCCGCCATGTCATCCGGACGGGTCTGGTTGAACTTGCCGCGAAAGGACTTGGCCAGGCCGGTTCGCACGCTGTCGACGATCACTACTTCACGCATGGGCTTGCCTCTTTTTGTGGGGGGTGGGAACTGGACCGAGCATAGATCCAGCCCGCACCGACCGCGACAATCATTCACCCCGCGTATGCAAAAGCATGGCGTTACTTTTTCTTGCCCTTCTTCGCACGTTTACCGGACTGCTCGAACGCGTCTTCCAGCGCCCGGTTGATGGTGCGCAATACCTTGATCCGCGCCCAGCGCTTGTCGTTGGCTTCCACCAGGGTCCAGGGTGAAATCTCGGTGCTGGTGCGGTCGACCATATCGCCTACCGCCGCCCGGTAGTCGTCCCACTTTTCGCGGTTGCGCCAGTCGTCTTCGGTGATCTTGAAGCGCTTGAAAGGGATTTCCTCGCGGGCCTGGAAACGTTCCAGTTGGGTCTGCTTGTCGATCGCCAGCCAGAACTTGACGACGATCACACCGGCGTCGTGCAGTTGTTCCTCGAAGTCGTTGATCTCGCCATAGGCGCGCATCCAGTCCGCCGACGAACAAAAGCCTTCGATCCGCTCCACCAACACCCGGCCATACCAGGAACGGTCGAACACGGTAAACATGCCTCGCCCCGGAATCTGCCGCCAGAATCGCCACAGATAAGGCTGGGCCCGTTCGTCCTCGGTCGGCGCGGCAATCGGTACGATGTGGTACTGACGCGGATCCAGCGCGGCCGCCACCCGGCGAATCGCGCCGCCCTTGCCTGCCGCGTCGTTGCCCTCGAACACCGTGACCAACGCGTGCCTGCGCATGCGCTTGTCACGCATCAAGCCGGATAAACGGGCCTGCTCGGTAATCAATTGATCTTCGTAATCGTCTTTCTCAAGGCGCTGGCTCATGTCCAGGCTGTCCAGCAGGTTCTTTTGATCCACGGCGGCCAGCAACGGCGCCGGGTTCATTCCGCTGGCCTTGCTCTTGGGGACTTTCAGGGCGTTTTGCAGGCCTTCGAGGAGGATTTTGCCAACGGTCAGGCCGCGAAAATGCGGGTCGACGCCTTCAATCACATGCCAGGGCGCGTAATCGCGACTGGTGCGGCGCAACACCCGCTCGCCAAAATGCACGAACTTGTCATAGGTCTCGGACTGCTGCCAGTCCAGCGGGCTGATGCGCCAGCTGTGCAGCGGATCGTCGGCCAGGGACTTGAGCCGCGCCTTCATTTGCTTCTTGGACAAATGGAACCAGAACTTGAAAATCAACGCGCCTTCGTCGCAGAGCATCTTTTCCAGACGCTCGGCACCGGCAATCGCCTGATCCAGCCGCGCATCCTTGAACAGGTCATGCACCCGCCCCTGGAGCATCTGGCTGTACCAGTTGCCGAAAAAAATCCCCATGCGGCCCTTGGCGGGCAGTTGGCGCCAGTAGCGCCAGGCGGGAGGACGGGCCAGTTCTTCATCGGTCTGCTGGTCAAAGGTCCGCACCTCGATCAGGCGCGGATCCATCCATTCGTTGAGTAGCTTGACGGTTTCGCCCTTGCCTGCCCCTTCAATACCATTGATCAGCACAATCACCGGAAACCGCCCTTGCTGGCGCAGTTCGTATTGCGCTTCCAGCAAGGCTTCGCGCAACGCCGGCACTTCGGCGTCGTAAGTCTCTTTGTCGATGGCGTGACCGATTTCAGCAGATTCGAACATGGACGACTCCCTTTCAAGATGGATCAAGACTAGCGGATTGGAGATCACCCGGCGCAAGGAAATTCCACCGGCGCTTGCCCTAGTGCCGTTCAGTTAAAAAACTTGCATGCCCCTGTGAGGAGACTTGTCTGTGGAAAAGTGGCTCGCCTGTAGGCAGAGGCTTGTCTGTAGGCAGAGGCTTGTCTGTGGCGAGGGGGCTTGTCCCCCGTTGGGCTGCGCAGCAGCCCCAAAAAGGCCTCCCGGTTGATCCAGGCAAACCGGGATGGCAGGTTTGAGGGCTGCTGCGCAGCCCAACGGGGGACAAGCCCCCTCGCCACAACAGCGATATTCCGCGCCCGTTGATCGGCTAGAATAGCCGTCTTGCCTTTGCCGAGTTGCCCATGAACCCCGTACTGCCGCACGCCCAGCTCGACTGGGACGAACAGGGACGCCCGCGTTCGCGAGTGTTCGACGATGTGTATTTCTCCGACAAGTCGGGCCTGGAAGAAACCCGCTACGTGTTCCTTGAACAGAACCGCCTGGCCGAACGTTTTGCCGCCTTGACGGTGGACGGCAGCCTGGTGATCGGCGAAACCGGATTCGGCACCGGCCTGAATTTCCTCTGCGCCTGGCAACTGTTCGAACAACAGGCGGTGACAGGTGCGCGGCTGCATTTTGTCAGCGTGGAAAAATACCCGCTGAGCCCTGCCGACCTGCAACGGGCCCTCGCCCTCTGGCCGGAACTCAAGCCCTTTGCCGATCAACTGCTGGCGCAGTACGTCGCGATTCATCAAGGCTTTCAACGCCTGGTACTGGACAGCGGTCGAGTGACACTGACATTGCTGATCGGCGATGCCCTGGAGCAACTGCCGCAGTTGGACGCGCAAATCGACGCGTGGTTTCTCGACGGTTTCGCGCCGGCGAAAAACCCTGACATGTGGACCGCCGAGCTGTTTGCCGAACTCGCACGGTTGGCGGCGCCGGGCTCGACCATCAGCACGTTCACCAGCACCGGCTGGGTACGGCGCCTGCTCAATGGTGCCGGGTTCAAGATGAAGCGCACACCGGGCATCGGCCACAAGTGGGAAGTGCTGCGCGGTGAATTTCTCGGCTGGCCCGAGCAAACACCGCGGCCGCCGACCACCGCGCCCTGGTTCGCACGCCCCGCGCCACATAACGGCGAACGCCACGCCATGGTCATCGGTGGCGGCCTGGCGGGATGCGCCACGGCCGCCAGCCTGGCCGCCCGTGGCTGGCGGGTCAGTCTGCTGGAGCGTCATGCTGCCCTGGCCCAGGAAGCCTCCGGCAACCCGCAAGGCGTGCTGTACCTCAAACTCTCGGCCCACGGCACCGCGCTGTCACAGCTGATTGTCAGCGGTTTCGGCCACACCCGGCGCCTGCTGCAGCAGTTGCAGCGCGGCGTCGACTGGGACGCCTGCGGCGTGCTGCAACTGGCGTTCAACGCCAAGGAAGCCCAGCGCCAGGCCACGCTGGCCGAGGCCTTTGCGCCGGACTTGTTGCGGTGCCTGGATCAGCCCCAGGCCCAGACTATCGCCGGTGTCGCCCTGGCGCACGGCGGGCTGTTTTTCCCTGAGGGGGGTTGGGTGCATCCTCCGGCGCTCTGCCAATGGCAGGCCGCGCACCCGTTGATTGAGGTGTTGACGCACCATGACGCCCTCGACCTGCAACGTGTCGATAACCAATGGCACGCACAGGCGGCCGGCCGCGTATTGGCCAGCGCTCCGGTGGTGATCCTCGCGGGGGCCGCCGAGGTCACACGCTTTGCCGCCAGCGCCGAACTGCCGCTGAAGCGCATTCGTGGGCAAATCACCCGATTGGCGCAAACCGCCACCAGCCGCGACCTGGCGACCGTGGTCTGTAGCGAAGGCTATATTGCCCCGGCGCGCCTGGGTGAACACACCCTTGGCGCCAGCTTCGACTTCACCCGCGAGGACCTGACGCCGACCGCCAGCGAACACGCCGGTAACCTGCACCTGCTGCGGGATATCTCCGCCGACCTGTGGCAACGCTTGCAGGCCGAGGAGCTCGATCCCGGACAACTCGAAGGTCGCGCGGCGTTTCGCTGCACCAGCCCGGACTACCTGCCGATTGTCGGCCCCCTGGCAGACAGCCAGGCTTTTTCCCTGGCCTACGCCGCCTTGCGCAAGGACGCTCGCCAGGTACCGGACACGCCCTGCCCCTGGCTGGACGGCCTGTACATCAATAGCGGACATGGTTCGCGCGGCCTGATTAGCGCACCGTTGTGCGGTGAACTGCTGGCGGCCTGGATCAATCAGGAACCGCTGCCGTTGCCTGCCAGCGTCGCCCAGGCCTGCCACCCCAACCGGTTCGCGTTGCGCCGTTTGATACGAAATCAAGCCTGAGCCAGCCCCCCGCCCAGCCTCGCGAAGTGGGCAAACCGACCCGAGACTTTCTCGCCGCGCTGCCATCCCCTGGCAGCCCCGCCGGCACATGCGTCGCGCGCCTTATAACCGATTGATCTAAAACTACCGCAACACACACTTGTCAGCTTTCAAGTACCCTGAAGTCTCCCCAACGGAAAACCGGTAAGGAATTTATGTGTGGATTAGCTGGCGAGTTACGCTTTGATCATCAACCTGCCGACCTGGCAGCAGTAGAACGAATCACCCACCACTTGGCCCCACGCGGGCCAGACGCGTGGGGCTTCCAGGCACAGGGACCGATTGCTCTGGGCCATCGTCGCCTGAAAATCATGGACCTGTCGGACGGCTCCGCCCAGCCGATGGTCGACGCTCAACTGGGCCTGTCACTGGCCTTCAACGGCGCCATCTACAACTTCCCCGAATTGCGTGCAGAGCTTGAAGCCCTGGGCTATGCCTTCTATTCCGGCGGCGACACCGAAGTGCTGCTCAAGGGCTATCACGCCTGGGGCGAAGCCTTGTTGCCCAAGCTCAACGGGATGTTTGCATTCGCCATCTGGGAGCGTGATGCCCAGCGTCTGTTTATTGCCCGCGACCGCCTTGGCGTGAAGCCTTTATACCTGTCGCGCACCGGCAAGCGCCTGCGCTTTGCCTCGGCGTTGCCGGCGCTGCTCAAGGGCGGCGACATCAACCCGATCCTCGATCCGGTCGCGCTCAATCACTACCTGAATTTCCACGCCGTGGTACCCGCGCCGCGCACGCTGCTGGCGGGCATTGAAAAACTGCCGCCCGCCACCTGGATGCGCATCGAAGCCGATGGCAAGACCGAGCAGAAAACCTGGTGGACCTTGCCTTACGGGCCGCATGCCGATGAAGCCAACCTGACCCTGGAAGACTGGCGCGACCGTGTGCTCGACAGCACCCGCGACGCCGTGGCCATTCGCCAACGGGCGGCGGTGGATGTCGGTGTTCTGCTGTCAGGTGGCGTTGACTCCAGCATGCTGGTGGGCCTGCTGCGCGAAGTCGGCGTACAGGACCTGTCGACCTTTTCCATCGGTTTTGAAGACGCCGGCGGTGAACGTGGCGACGAGTTCCAGTATTCCGATCTGATCGCCAAACACTACGGCACGCAGCATCACCAATTGCGCATTGCCGAGAGCGAGATCATCGAACAACTGCCAGCGGCGTTTCGCGCCATGAGCGAGCCGATGGTCAGCCATGACTGCATCGCCTTCTACCTGCTGTCTCGGGAAGTGGCCAAGCACTGCAAAGTGGTACAGAGCGGCCAGGGCGCCGATGAGTTGTTCGCCGGTTATCACTGGTACCCGCAGGTGGACGGCGCCAGCGATCCATACGCGGCCTACCGCGATGCATTTTTTGACCGCAGCTATGACGATTACGCCGCGACGGTCGCCCCGCAATGGTTGACTGCCAATGACGCTGCCGGCGACTTTGTCCGCGAACATTTCGCCCAGCCGGGTGCCGAGGCGCCTGTGGATAAAGCCTTGCGCCTGGACAGCACGGTGATGCTGGTCGACGACCCGGTCAAGCGTGTCGACAACATGACCATGGCCTGGGGCCTGGAAGCGCGAACGCCGTTTCTCGATTATCGCCTGGTGGAGTTGTCGGCCCGCGTCCCGGCCAAGTTCAAACTGCCGGACGGCGGCAAACAGGTGCTGAAAGAAGCTGCGCGCCTGGTGATTCCAAGCGAAGTCATCGACCGCAAGAAAGGTTACTTTCCGGTGCCAGGCCTCAAGCACTTGCAGGGCAACACCTTGAATTGGGTGCGCGATCTGCTGCTGGACCCGAGCCAGGATCGTGGCCTGTTCAACCCGGCCATGCTCGATCGCCTGCTCACTGACCCGCAAGGTCAATTGACCCCGCTGCGCGGCTCCAAGCTGTGGCAACTGGCGGCGCTGAACCTGTGGCTCAGCGAACAAGGAATCTGATTGATGAAACCTCATGCCACGGCTTACAGCCAACGCTTGCTGCGCGGCCAGTCGCCGTCCTACGAACGCTTGCAAGCCCGTTTAGCCGAGGACGGCAGTCAGCTGAGCCCCACCTCGATTGCCGTGCATTGCGGCTGGGGGCGCTTATTGATCGGTCACACTTTTTGCGATCCGGCGAGCCTGGCTCGCGAGCTGCTCAACGAGCAGCCCGGGGAACGCGATATCGCACTGTATGTGGCTGCGCCGCAACAAATTCTCGGGATTGATCCGCAACAACTGTTCCTCGATCCGTCCGACACCTTGCGCCTGTGGTTCAGCGATTATCGCCCGTCCACCCGGGTGTTTCGCGGCTTTCGGATTCGCCGGGTGCAGAGCGACGCGGATTGGCAGGCGGTCAATCACCTTTACCAGGGACGCGGCATGCTGCCCGTGACCCCGGAGTTGCTGACACCCCGCCATCAAGGCGGTCCGGTGTACTGGCTGGCCGAGGATGAAGACAGTGGCGCGGTGATCGGCAGCGTGATGGGCCTGAATCACCAGAAGGCATTCCACGATCCGGAAAACGGTTGCAGCCTCTGGTGCCTGGCGGTGGACCCACAATGCAGTCGGCCAGGCGTGGGCGAAGTGCTGGTGCGTCATCTGATCGAGCACTTCATGAGCCGAGGCTTGAGCTACCTGGACCTGTCGGTGCTGCACGACAACCGCCAGGCGAAGAACCTCTACGCCAAGCTCGGCTTTCGACCGCTGACCACTTTCGCCATCAAGCGCAAGAACGGCATCAACCAACCGTTGTTCCTCGGACCAGGCCCGCAGGCCGGGTTCAATCCCTATGCGCGGATCATTGTCGAGGAAGCCCATCGGCGCGGCATCGATGTGCAGGTGGATGATGCCGATGCCGGCTTATTCACCTTGAACCATGGCGGGCGTCGGGTCCGCTGCCGCGAGTCATTGAGCGACCTGACCAGCGCCATCAGTATGACGTTGTGCCAGGACAAGAGCCTGACCCACAAAGTGCTCAAGGCCGCCGGACTCAATCTGCCGGCCCAGCAACTGGCCGGCAGCGCCGACGACAACCTGGAGTTCCTCGACGAACACCAGCGCGTGGTGGTCAAGCCGTTGGATGGCGAGCAAGGCCAAGGGGTGGCGGTGGACCTGCAGAGCATCGAAGAGGTGCAGAAAGCCATCGAAGCGGCGCGTCAGTTCGATACCCGAGTGCTGCTGGAAAGCTTCCACGAGGGCCTGGACCTGCGCATCGTGGTGATCGGTTTCGAGGTGGTCGCGGCGGCCATTCGGCGACCGGCCGAGGTGATCGGTGATGGCCAACACTCTATCGGCACGCTGATCGAAGCCCAGAGCCGACGGCGCCAGGCCGCTACCGGCGGCGAAAGCAAAATCCCCCTGGATCACGAAACCGAACGGACGTTGCAAGCCGCTGGCTACGACTACAACAGTATCTTGCCCCAAGGCGAACACCTGGCGGTGCGGCGCACAGCCAATCTGCATACCGGCGGTTGCCTGGAAGACGTCACCGACATCCTTCACCCCACGCTGGTGGACGCCGCCGTGCGCGCCGCTCGGGCGCTCGACATCCCCATGGTCGGCCTGGACCTGATGGTCCCGGCTGCCGATCAACCGGAGTACGTGTTTATCGAAGCCAATGAACGGGCCGGGCTGGCCAACCATGAGCCACAACCGACGGCGGAAAAATTCGTCGATTTATTGTTTCCGCACAGCCAACCCACGACATGAGAAACACGTAGCAGCTGTCGAGCCCGCGCGAGGCTGCGTCAGCGGCGTATCAGACAGACCGTTGACGCAGCCTCGCCGGGGCTCGACAGCTGCTACGCAATACCGACTCACAGACGGGTCGGTGACTTTTCAGCCCCCTTCATCGAAACCATCGATGCCCTTACCCCATCAGGAGTTTCCATGACCCGAACCATTCCAGAACCGGATCTCGCTTATCTGCAAAAAGTGCTGCTGGAAATGCTCGCCATTCCCAGCCCCACCGGCTTTACCGACACCATCGTGCGTTACGTCGCCGAGCGCCTTGAAGAACTGGGCATTCCCTTTGAAATGACCCGGCGCGGCACCATCCGCGCGACCCTCAAGGGCCAGAAAAACAGTCCTGACCGCGCAGTCTCCGCGCACCTGGACACCATTGGCGCCGCTGTGCGGGCAATCAAGGATAACGGCCGCCTGACCCTGGCGCCCGTAGGTTGCTGGTCCAGCCGCTTTGCCGAAGGCAGCCGTGTCAGCCTGTTTACCGACAACGGTGTGATTCGCGGCAGCGTGCTGCCGTTGATGGCCTCCGGGCACGCCTTTAATACCGCCGTGGATGAAATGCCCATCAGTTGGGACCACGTCGAACTGCGCCTGGACGCCTATTGCACCACGCGCGCCGATTGCGACTCCCTGGGGATCAGCGTCGGTGACTTCGTCGCCTTCGATCCGCTGCCGGAATTTACCGAAAGCGGTCATATCAGCGCGCGTCACCTGGATGACAAAGCCGGCGTCGCGGCACTGCTGGCGGCACTCAAGGCTATCGTCGACAGCGGCGAACCGTTGCTGATCGACTGTCATCCACTGTTCACCATTACCGAGGAGACCGGCAGCGGCGCGGCAGCCGCGTTACCCTGGGATGTCAGTGAATTCGTCGGTATCGACATCGCTCCGGTCGCCCCCGGCCAGCACTCCAGCGAACATGCGGTGAGCGTGGCCATGCAGGATTCCGGCGGCCCTTACGACTATCACTTGTCCCGACATTTGCTGCGCCTGGCATCGGACAACGAACTGCCGGTACGCCGCGATCTGTTTCGCTATTACTTCAGCGACGCGCATTCTGCCGTGACGGCCGGGCACGATATCCGCACCGCGCTGCTGGCGTTCGGCTGCGACGCCACCCATGGCTATGAGCGTACCCACATCGACAGCCTGGCCGCCCTGAGCCGCCTGTTGGGGGCTTATATCCTCAGCCCGCCGGTGTTTGCCAGCGATGCGCAACCGGCCCAAGGCTCCCTCGACCGGTTCAGTCATCAACTGGAACATGAGACGCAGATGGAAAGCGACACACGCGTACCGTCCGTGGACAGTCTGTTGGGTCAAAAAAACTGAAGCTGGCAACAATGATCCCGGCGCAGTAGCATCGCCGGGATCATTACCATGAGGCTTGTATGCTGATTCCCCACGACGCACTTGAAGTCGACACCCTGACCCGCCTCATCGAAGACTTCGTGACCCGCGACGGCACCGACAATGGCGATGACACGCCCTTGGAAACCCGCGTATTGCGCGTGCGCCAGGCGCTGACCAAAGGCCAGGCGTTGATCGTCTTCGACCCCGAAAGCGAGCAATGCCAACTGATGCTCAAGCACGATGTGCCCAAGCACCTGTTTGACTAGGGGTTGGGCACCGACTCAGGCGCTGCGTACCGGCCCTGGCGTTCGAGAATCCTCTGATAGATCTCCTCCCGATACACCTTGACCCCACTCGGCGCCTGCACGCCGAGTTTCACTTGCCTGCCGTTTACCTCGAGGACGCGCAGCGTGATGTGTTCACCAATGGAAATGAATTCGCCTACCGCACGGCTTAATATCAGCATGGCGTTTGTCCTCTGAAAGTTGACGGACGTTGACCATGCCTTCTTGCCTATACCTCATCAATGCCCTGCCGGTTAAACAGACAATTCCCACGACTAAGGGTTAATTTTACTGACAGACAAATAACAATTTTCTCTGCAAGACGCCTAGCTTTTAAACACGTTGTTCAAGCTCTGCCTGATTGCGCCTTGGCGCGCATTTTGTCCGACATGCTGGTCATCTCGTCATACAGCAACTGCGGATTCTTCTGCTTCAATGCCCAGGCCATGCGGCCCTGTTCATGGGGCAGAATCATGAACTCACCCTCGGCCACCCGCTGATAAATGTAATCGGCGATATCCGCGGCGCTGATCGGCGAGCTTTCCAGCAGTTTGCCGACCTGGGCTTTCATCGCGGGTGTCGGGCCACGGAAAGAGTCCAGCAGATTGGTCTGGAAGAACGAAGGACAGACCACATGCACGCCGATTTCCTGCTGCTTGAGTTCCACCAGCAAGCTTTCCGACAACGCCACCACGCCGGCCTTCGCCACGTTGTAGTTGCTCATGGCCGGGCCTTGCATCAATGCAGCCATGGAGGCGATGTTGATGATCCGCCCCTTGCTCTTTTCCAGCAGCCCCAGGAAAGCCTTGCAGCCTTTGACCACGCCCATCAGGTTGATCGCGATCTGCCAGTCCCAGTCTTCAAGGGACAATTCGCTGAAAAAACCGCCCGAGGCCACGCCGGCATTATTGACGATCACATCGATGCCGCCCAGTTTCACTTCGCAGGCTTGGGCAAACGCAGTGAGCTGGCTGTAGTCGCGCACATCGCAGCGCTGGGTAAACCCGTCGCCACCGGCTTCGCGTACCAACCTGAGGGTTTCTTGCAGTCCCGGCTCGCTGACATCCGACAAGGCCAGCTGCCAGCCTTCGCGCGCCCAGCGCAGCGCTATTTCGCGTCCCAGGCCGGACCCGGCGCCAGTGATCATCATGCGATTTTGCATAGGAAGTGCCTTGTGGTTCAGGGAAGAAGTAGGCGCCAGTGTAGCGAAGGTTATTAAGTCACCGGTGGACCATCAGATTGCTGAATGCCCCAGGCAAACCAACGGCTGGGTCGGATAGCGTGTTGCCACGAAAGTTCAATATTTGCGAACTAAGCACGCAACCTGAGCAAATTAAAAAAGAAATAAGCGAGTAAGCGAAAAGCTTTAAAAAAACACTGAATTTTTCAGGCAACACAACAGTCGGAGTTTTTAAGGCAGGCGTTATTGACTATCGGCTCTGCTACTTAACCATCAGGTCTTTTTAGAAGACGAATAAGGAAAACACACCATGACCCTCATTCTTATCATTGTCTTGATCCTGCTGCTGGTCGGCGGTCTGCCGGTGTTCCCGCACTCCCGCAACTGGGGTTATGGGCCATCGGGGATTCTCGGTACCATCTTGATTGTGCTGTTGATTCTGTTGTTGCTCGGCAAGATATAAAACAGTAAAACGCGCGCAAAAAAAGAGGCCCTCAGGCCTCTTTTTTATTCACCGTTATTTAGTCCGGCACGCCGTCCACCACACCGGCGGTGTTATCCAGCAAGCCTTTGGTCGCGGTCTGCAGGAACGACTCGAGTTTCTGCTTGAGCGCTGCCTCATCGGCCGACTCGGGAATCACTTTGCCACCGGGGTTGGCGCCTAACTGGTATTGCCAGAGTTTCGGTGGCATTTCCTTAGGCAGTACCAACACCCGATCACCCGTCAGCAAGGCCACGGTCTGGTCGCTGCCGGAAGGTTTGATCACGCCGAAGCCCTTGTCGCCTTCCGGCAGGTTAAGCAGGTCACGGCCCCAGCATTGATGACGGGTTTCACCCCCCAGGCGTCCCATGATGGTCGGCACAATATCGATCTGCGTACCCACGGTGTGATCAAGCACACCGAATTTTTCCTGCACGCCTGGCGCGATCAGCAACATCGGCACGTTGAAGCGGCCCAGGTCCATTTCGGTGATTTGCTGCTCGTTGCCGAAGCCATGGTCACCGACGATCACAAACAGGGTTTCCTTGAAGTACGGCTCCTTACGGGCTTTTTCAAAGAACTGTCCCAGCGCCCAGTCGGAGTAGCGCATGGCCGTCAAATGCTCGTTGAGGCTGCCACGGTCGGTAACAGGCTCGACCGGCAATGGCGTCGGCAAGGCATAGGGCGTGTGGTTGGACAGCGTCTGCAACAACGCATAGAACGGCTTGCCGTTCTCACGCGCCTTCAACTCTTCCAGGCCACGGTTGAACATGTCCTGGTCGGACACCCCCCACGTCGAGTCGGAGAATACCGGGTCGACAAAGTCGTTGCGACCGATGAAGTTGGTCATGCCTTGGTTGCTGAAGAAGCCCGACTGGTTGTCCCAGGCAAAATCGCCGTTGTAGACATACACATCGTCAAAATCACGGGCACTGAGCAGCTGTGGCAACCCTGACAATTTGTGGCTGCCTTCCGGCGTCTGCATCAAGTATTCAAAACCCGGCAGGTTCGGGAAGCAGGCCATGGTGGCGAACATCCCCTGGTGGGTGTGTGTGCCGTTGGAGAAGAAACGGTCGAACAGCAGGCCTTCTTTCGTCAACTGGTCAAAGTACGGCGTGATATTGCCCGGACGCCCCAGCACGCCCACCGAGTGGCCGGCGAAGCTTTCCATGAGGATCACCACGACGTTCTTGATCGGCAAGGTCTTGTCGGCCGGCGGCGTGTAGTCTCGACGCACGGCGGCGGTATCGGTATCCACCAGCTTCTCGTCAGACAGCACCAGCATATCGCGCACCGTCTGGGTCGCCAGCGGCTGCTCCAGCGTGGCCTTCCAGATATTGGTGCGGTGCTCGGAGAAACGCGCCTTGGCGGCGCCGATCAACGACAGCGTGCCGTTAAGACCCAACTGGTTGGCAAAGATCGAATCGGTGGTGTAGACATCACCCCAGCGCAACGGCGGGCCTTGGCGCAAGGTGCCACGGGCGGCAACCACCGCGATCAGCAGGCACACCACGAACACCGCGATGCGGCTGTACCACGGGGCGACCTGGCGGGTGCCAATGGTGCCACCGCTGAACGGCCCTCGCGGCCGGGTCGCGCGATCCGCGCCCTTGAAGGCCATGCTCAGGATCAAGGTGCCTACGGCCCAGGCCAGCAGATAGCGCACCACCGGAAAACCGTACCAGAGCATGCTCATCACGGTACTCGGATCTTCCTTGACGTATTGGAAGACCAGGCCGTTGAGACGCTGGTGGAACTCACGGTAGAAGTCCATCTCCATCAAGCCCAGGAACAGGGCGATGCTGGAAACAACGGTGAGCCAGAATCGGAAGAACCCGCGGGCAGCCATGGCGCGCACGCTGAACAGCGCCAGGATCAGCGGAATGCTCAGGTACACCACCAGGCGCAGGTCCAGGCGCAGACCGTTGGCGAACGCTTCGAGAAAAGTCGAGGCCGGGGTGTCGAGGATCATCTCGCGGTTGTATACCAGCAGCGCCAGGCGCAGCAGCGAGAGCATCACCATCATGACCAGTGCGCAAAGCAGCGTGTACGCCAGATGGGATTTGACGGTCGGTTGCAGCAAGCGAGCCTTGGCTGCTCGTTGCTGATTCAGGGCGTCCGGGTTTGCCATGTCGTTTTAGGACCCATTGGAAGTTTAAGTTGCGAAAATAATGCAGCGCTGTTCTGTCGATGCCTGTTCAGGCAACGGCAGGATCGGGAGTAACGCGGTGGGCAGATGGTGCCCGATCAACGCCGGCAACGCCATTGATTACTCAAGGATCGTCGCCCATCCGCCGCCACAGACGCGGGTTTCAGCGCCTTGGCAGGAAAATTTAGCCGGCGGATTGTCTTGGATGACGTGTGAAAATTTTGTGCAGCGAATAGCCCGATATACAAATAAGGCGACAGCGCATGCAGGGGGAAAAAGCTGGAAAGGGATACTCGACGCCCATCGCGCTCGAGTGAAGCCAGACTGCGCCCGGGCTCGGCTGGCACCGCGCAGAGGCAGCCGGGCTCGGGCGGTTCAGTGATTAAATCCGCACATTGCCCCGTGGCCCGGCAATCGCCCAGATGATCAGGCCCAATACCGGCAGCAGCAGAATCAGCAGGATCCACAACACCTTGGCGCCGGTACTCGCACCGCTTTTGAAGACATTGATGATCGCCCAGATATCCAGTGCGAGGATGATCAGCCCAATCAGACCATTAAAGGTGGAACCCATGGTGTCGCTCCTAAGTGAGGGTTTGCCTGTTTAGGATAGTCAGCGCTGGCGAGGGTTCCGTTTTATTTCAGACGTGGACCGCAACACGCAAGGCTTCCAGGGACGGCTCGGCCTTGATACCCAGGTCGGCGCACAATTCCAGCACCCGAGGCACATCATTGCCGTAGACCAACACGGCCTGGATTTCGTCATCCAGCAGTTGGCTGAAATTCATCAGCGTGTAGCCGCCGTTTTCCGGGTTCATGGCACTCAGTTGAATCTGGATACGATTAAGCGCCGTCAGTGCCTCGGTCTTTGCCAACTGCTTGGGCTTGAGGTTGAACCCCACGCCGGGACCAAAGGAAGCAACGATCTGCGTGAACAGTTCCTGATAGGTATCGGCCTGAAACAACACGGTTTCCGGCAGACTGCCGACGACAACCCACTCACCCAGCGGGATCGGAAAGCTGTCGTCGTAGTTGATGTCCGGGTTGGCCGCCAGAAAGCCTTCGGCATCCGCGTAGGCCTGGGCGGCCTCGTCGGCGATCCGCGCAATCTCGGCGTCGCCCAGGCAGCCGGAACTGATTTTAGTGATGAGTTCGACGAGCGCGGTGTTCATGGGCAAATCCTGTGGCGAGGCTGATTTTGAGGGCGCAAAGCCTACACCAGTTTCTGCAACTGCGCCGCCGTATCCGCTGCTCCCATGGTCTGGGCCGCCGCCAGCGCGGTCACGCCCTGGGCATCCGTCGCCTGGGGATTGGCGCCTTGGCTGAGCAAGTAGTCCACCATTTCGGTACGGTTGAACATTGCGGCCATCATCAATGCGGTGCGGCCATCTGCAGAGGCAGCGTCTACCGGGGTGGCGCCTTCAATCAGCGCCTTGACCACCGGCAGATTGCCTTTAAACGCTGCGCCGGCAATCGGCAGTTGATTTTTATCATTGGCGATCTGCGGGTCGGCCTTGAATTCGAGCAGCACTTTCACCGCATCAGCGTGGCCATGGTAGGCCGACAGCATCAGCAGGGTATCGCCATTGTGATTACGCAGGTTCGGCGGCAACCCCTTGGCCAACAGCGCTGCCAGCATTGCAGCGTCACCCTTGCGGGCCACATCGAACACCTGCTCGGCAAATTCAGCGGCTTCATCGGCGGTCATTTGTTTGGCTTGGTCTGACATGTAGGAGCTCCTTGTCTGATGCTGTATAAGGCGCCCAGTCTCGCGAGGGAGTTCCCGCCTGTCATGGTTTTTTTCCGAAAACCCGCAATAGCCAAAATCAATAGCGGTATTTGCCCGACTGGATATCGGTCCACAACTGGCTCGTGACGGGAATATAGCTGTCCGCCCCCGGCAGCCAGGCAAAAAGCGGGTCTTCACCGGCCTTTTCAGGGTCAAACGCCTGTTCCTTGAGCTTCACCTTCTGATATTTGAAGGTGCCGGTGGTGTCCATTTTCAGTTTGATCCGCAAGAACAGGGGCACGGCATAGGTGGGCAAACGGCTCTGCGCAAACTGCAGCAGTTCACGCATATCCAGGGCGGCCAGTGACTCGCTCGGAGTAATCGCCGCCATGCCTGCCCGGCCGTCGGTGTCGTTGATTTCAACGCCATAGGCGACGACTTCGGAAATCTGCGGGTGCTGCAGCAGGAAATTTTCCACTTCAGTGGTGGAAACGTTCTCGCCTTTCCAGCGATAGGTATCCCCCAGGCGATCGACAAATTGCGCATGCCCAAAACCGATGCTGCGCAACAGGTCGCCGGTATTGAAATAGCGATCGCCCTTCTCGAACACGTCGTTCACCACCACCTTGCGGTTCTTTTCAGGGTCGGTGTAGCCATCAAACGGCGCCTTGTCATCGATCCTCGCCAGCAACAGACCCTGGCCGCCCTTCTGCACCTCGTGCATAAAACCGTTGCTGCCGCGTATCGGCTCACAGGTGTCATGCGCGTATTCCACCAGCGCCCAATGCATCAGGGAAAAACCGATGGTGTTATCGAAATTCAAGACATTGGTGAAACCGATATTGCCGTCGCTGGCGGCGTACAGCTCACAAATGTGCTCGACACCAAAACGTTCCTTGAATGACGCCCATACGCCCGGACGCAAACCATTGCCGATCATCTTGACCACCCGGGTATCGCGATCACGCTCACTGGGCGGCTGCTCGAGCAGGTAACGGCATAACTCGCCGACATAACCCAGGGTCGTCGCGTTGAATTTGCGTACATCTTCCCAGAACTGGCTGGCGCTGAACTTGCGGCGAATGGCAAAACCCGAAGCGCCGGCAATCGCCGAGCCCCAACACACGCACAAGCCGGTGGCGTGGTACAGCGGCAATGTGCAGTAGACGACGTCTTCAGGTCGCATATCCAGAGCGATGGTGCCGAAACTGGCCGAGGATTTCATCCAGCGACCATGCTTGAACACACCTGCCTTGGGCAGCCCGGTCGTGCCGGAGGTGTAGATGTAGAAGCAAGGATCATTGCAGTAGATGTGCTGGCTACTCGCGGGATTGTCTACCGCTCCTGCCGCACTGGCCGCCAGCAGGTCGACATAGTCTTGGGCAACAGTGATGGGCGGCTGGTCGGCGACAAACCAGGTGCGCCGTGGCTCGATCGCTACCTGTTCACGCACCGCCGTGTAGGCATCGACCAGTTCGGCCCCCACCATAATCGCCACCGGCTGCACCAGGTTGAGACTGTGCACCAGCACCGCCTGAGTATGTGCGGTGTTGAGCATGGCGCAAACACCCCCGAGCTTGGCCACGGCCAGTACACTCAGCAGCAGTTCGGGGCGGTTCTCGATAAACAGTGCGACCACATCACCCTTGGCGATCCCCTGCGCTTGCAGATAATGGGCGATGCGGTTGGCTTGTTGATTGGCCTGGTGATAGCTGAGTACCGTATCGCCGTACAGCAACGCCGCACCTTGCGGATTGCGCAGGGTGGCTTGCTCAAAGGTCCAGGCCAGCCCGCACGGCTGTCGGGGGTCGGTGATATTAGCGACGCGCATACCACGCACCAGTCGTGGCAAGGTCCTGACAATGCTTGGTAGCTTACGCAGCATCATGCTCCAGGTAATCATCTCGCCTCGCGGGTGATTCATGCGCAGCCGTCCTTTTCTTATTATTCGTATGATCCTTGGACATGCATCCGGCGTATGACCGATAGCACACGTCTTGCAGGAAAATACGCCAGCCATTCTTTGGCTGTACACGCGGGATTTGAAAAGTTTTGTATCCCGGGTCCCGTCAAGAGAAACAAGGAATTTCCTCGGCGCTTGACGGATCCATAACCCGAACAGCCCCCCAACCACCCCGGCGGCGGCAATGAACAACGCAAAATGCAGGATGCACGATGGCCATTCATGCAAATTGCACGAAAACGAAAATCACAATAATTTGTAACTACTTGATTTTAAAAGAAATTATATAACGCGAAATACTGGCACAATCGCTGCACTTATCACTCCACGCTGCCCAACATGAGCCAATGGAGCTGATAGACATGAGCCTGATCCAAGATAAATTTGCTTCTGTATTCTCCAACTACGACGTCACCACCCAACCGCGTCCGGACGGTGGCATCCTGCTGACCTTGCGTAACAGCGAAGGCAAGCAGGTCAAGCGCTCGATCTCCTATCAGCAGCTGCACACGGCCGACCAATTGACCTGGGTCATCAGCGCCATTCGCCGTGACCTGGCCGAACAAGCCAGCGAGCTGCCCCAGATTTCGATGCTGCAAAGCCAACACCGCTTCGCCTTGCCGACCTACCATTCGGCATAAGTACAGGTTTCAACAAACGGGCCGTGACGCATTGCGCATCACGGCCCGTTTTGGTTCTCGGCATAACTCCCGCTTGATCGCCCCGCCGCCCAGCGCAGGACTTCCCGCTCTTTGGCTGTCATGGGCCTATTCACCCAGAGTTGTCCATCAAACTACTTAAACTCCAACAGGACCGACACAATTAACAGCCAACCACCACTACCAATCAGCATCGCTGCTTTGATTTTCAGTAGCCGCTTGAGATGAGGGGGGAAGTTTTCGAGATCGACAGGATCCAGTTCGCCGATGATGAGTGATGACCTTGGCATTGTGATCATCTGGGTGATTTTTGCTATCTCCAAGAGGGACCAAATCAAACCTCGTTTCCCTAGGTTTGCCCCCCAAAGATGAATATAACGGCTGTTCTTCAAGGCCTCTTTAATGGCGCCTAACTTACAGTGGCTCAGGTACAGACTGAAGGCAAAACCCGCAAATGCTAGCAGGCCCCAGCCACCAAGAACAATGATCGCAACCCAGGGAGACCACGTGTCGATATTGGTCATGGTTGAATAACTTCGTAGATCTTCTCCCCAATAGCTTCGCCAGCCTTACCACCGTAAGTCGTACCCACCCATGCGCCAGTCCCTACTATGGCAGCGGCACAGACAACACCACCGACACCTGTAGAGACGCCAAGCGCGAGACAGATCGGTATACCAGCTAATCTGCCTATTTCTCCACCTGCGGCACCACCAAAGGTAGACAAGCCAAACTTCCCCCCTTCCGTAAACTTGACCCTCTTACACGCCTCTCCAGAATCGCCATTACACACCTGCTGAATCGCCAGCAACGAAGACACGCCCCCAATCCCGATACCGATATACCCGCCGGCCGCACGACTGGTCGCTTCCACATGGGTGGCATAGCCCGGAATCTGCCCCGGTGCACCGGCCTTGTTCCAGTGATGCACCAGACTTCGCCTGGCAATGCGCGGGACCACTCTCAACATGCAGTGGCCTTCCAGCCCGTTACTCAAATTCCAGCAGCACAGATATAGCCACTAGCCATATGGCACCTCCTAACATCACCATTGTTACGATTTTCAGTCGACGCTTCAGGTACCGAGGGAAGTTTTCAAGATCGACTGGGTCCAAATCACCGAGCCGGATATATGCCTTTGGCATCGTGATCATTCCGGCTATTTTTGCGATTTCCAATAGGGACCAAATGCAACCCCGCTTCCCCAAACTCGTGCCCCAAATATAAATATAACGACTGTTCTTCAAGGCCTCCTTGATGGCGTCCAGATGACGGTGACTCAGGTACAAACTGTATGCAGAACCTGTGGCCGCAAGCAGAAACGGGCCCGCCAAAAGCCAGATAGCTAGCCAAGACTTCCAAAACTCCTCCGCTGTCATGGCAGTGTTTTCTCGTATAACTTTTCGCCTAATCGTTCGCCACCCATACCGCCGTAAGTCGTACCCACCCACGCGCCAGTCCCTACTATGGCCGCGACGCAGACAACACCGCCGAGACCTGTAGAAACACCAAGCGCCAGGCAAATCGGACCACTGGTATAACTGGCTGCCCATCCGCCTAAGGCACCACTCGCGGTAGCTCCGCCAAACTTCCCCCCTTCCGTAAACTTGACCCTCTCACACGCCTCTCCAGAATCGCCGCTACACACCTGCTGAATCGCCAGCAACGAAGACACGCCCCCAATCCCAATACCGATATACCCGCCCGCCGTCATGTACTTGGCCGCACGACTGGTCGCTTCCACATGGGTGGCATAGCCCGGAATCTGCCCCGGTGCACCGGCCTTGTTCCAGTGATGCACCAGACTCTTGCTGGAAATGCCCAGCGCCGCTTTCAACTTCGGATGGTCGCCCAAGGTTGTCTGGCCACGCAGTCGAGTGGAATTCAACAGGTGGGCATCCAACTGGTTGATCAAGTGCCGGCGATCGGCGAAGAACTGCGGTGATTTCAGGTGGCCGTGCTGACGATAGCTTTCCTGATGCAAGCGTTCCATGGCTTGCAGGGTGTCGCGCAGGTTGCTCAGGTGCTTTTCCATCACCACCGCGCTGACGCCAAGCCAGGTTGAGGTCTGCCCGCTAAAGCTGGCGATTTCAGCCGCGTGGCGGAGCATGAACTCGGCCTCCTCCGGTGTCAGGGGATCGAGGGACGCCTGGACCTGTTGCGCGGCCTGCATCAATTGCGCTTCCGGGTAGGTGCAGGACATGTTGTCCGGGTCGCTGAGCACAATCATCGAGCCGGCTTTCACATCGCCGACATGCGGATTGAGCGCTTGGAACTTGCTCATCACCGCCGGATCGCGCACCGGGAACAGCGTGGCTTCCAGTGCTTCGCGGGTCATGCTTTTGGGCGCAATATAGAAACCCGGTTCCTGGCCCTGCAGGCTGGTGAATGGCGTTGGGGCTGGCGTGTTCGAAGGGGTGAAGCTGGCTTGCTGCGGCGCCACCGAACGAGTGACTGGGGCCGCTTCAGCGGCTCGCGGTGCAGCGTTGTGGCTGCTGTAGGAAGCCGTGGACACCGAAGGAATCAGTCGGGCTTGGCAGGGGCAACCGCTGAGGCTGTCCAGCGTGCCAGCCATAAGCCTGCCATGACTGTTCATGTGGGAAATGCCGCCGAGGATCTTATAAATCTCGCCGTTCTTGCCACAGGTGACCCGGTCACCTTCGCAAGCATGAAGCAGGCCATAGAAGTTGATTCGTTTATCACCCTCCAGCACTTCGCCGCCGCAGGTGGTCTTGTCACCCAGGCCAATGAAATATCCTTTATTCATCCGTGGTTTTCTCCAGTTCATCCGGCATAAGCCAATAGAGGGACTGGAAATAAGACGACGGGGGATGTGCCCATCACAAGCCCACAGGCTGGGCCGTGACCGACGAAAAGGAAGCTTCGCCCAACAACAGCTACCGATGTCCTACAGCGTTGTCTGGCGGGGGATTGATTGGGTGAGTATGCCTATCAAGTCTGGCGATGGCCCGATCAGACGCCTCAGTCGTCCAGGCCCGGAAAAACCGCTGCGATAGCGCTGGCCGTGACGGCGGGCACTGTCCCCTGCCGAGTATCGAACACACGTAGCGTAACGAAATGCGGGTTCTCGCCTATATCGAACCAATGCGGCATACCGGCCGGGATGATCAACAGATCGTTTCTCTCGCAACGTACGGCATATACATAATCGTCGACATGCAGAGTAAACAGGCCTTGGCCCGCCACGATAAGGCGTACATGGTCTTCGCTGTAACGCTGCTCGAGGAGGAACTGCGCGCGCATTTCGGCTTTCTGCGGGTGATCGCAGGTGACACTGAACAGCTCGACGTTCGCGTAACCGAGGGCATCGAGCTGTGCCTGGTAAGCCGCGAACAGTTCAGCCTCGCTGGCCTCCTTTTCCAGGGATGTGGCCGGCTGCCAACGCTCGAAGCGTACGCCGAGCGTGGCCAGGGTCGACACAATATCCTCGAAGTGGGTCAGGACCTTGTTCGGGGTGTCGGGTGAAGCGACGGGGAAGACGGCAACATAACTCATTGAACGATTCCTTGGTTTTGCTCTTGCAATCGAAGACCGATGACAATGGCAGCGGCCAATGCGGCGACGCTGGCGATACTGAAGGTCAGGGTCGGCCCCAGCAGGTTCCAGCTATAACCGGAATAAAGGGCTCCCAGAGCGCCGCCAGTGCCGGCCAAGGCGGCATATAACGCCTGGCCCTGGCCTTGCTGGCGATCGCCGAAACTGCGTTGGACAAAGGCAATGGCCGCCGCGTGGAAACTGCCGAAGGTCGCCGCGTGCATCACCTGCGCCAGTATCAACACCCAGAAAAACTCGGCGAAGGAGCCCAACAGCAACCAGCGCACTGCCGCCAGCAGGAAACTGGCCATCAGCACACGACGCACCGAGAAGCGCGCCAGCAGGCGGCTCATGGCCAGGAACATCAACACTTCCGCCACCACTCCCAGGGCCCATAACAGGCCGATCACGCCCCGACTGTAACCGAGGTTTTCGAGGTGCAGGGTCAGGAAGGTGTAATACGGACCGTGGCTCATTTGCATCAGCGCAACGCAGGCATAGAACGCCAGCACGCCGGGGCTGCGCAATTGCCGCAAAAAGCCATCACCGGCCACGCGATTGCCCTGGGACACGGGTTGGGCGTTGGGCACCCACAGGCTGGCACCGACGATGCCAGCCATGATCAGAATGATCGCCACCGGGTAAATATCCAGGCTCAACGCCTCGAACAGGCGCCCCAAGGCCACCACGGCGAGAATGAAACCGATGGAGCCCCACAGGCGGATCTGGCTGTAGCGCGAGGTCTGGCCTTGCAGATGGGCCAGGGTAATCACTTCAAACTGTGGCAGCACCGCGTGCCAGAAGAACGCATGCAAAGCCATCACCAGCGCCAGCCAGGCGTAGCTTTGGCTGATGAATATCAGCGAAAAACTCAATAAGGTGCACACCGCGCCAAACCGCACGATGGCCAGGCGCCGGCCGGTGTAGTCCCCCAGCCAGCCCCATATATTGGGGGCCACGCAGCGCATCAACATCGGGATGGCCACCAGCTCGCCAATACGCGCGCTGGAGAAGCCCAAGTGATGGAAGTACAGCGCGAGGAACGGCGCCGTCGCCCCCAGCAGGGCGAAATAGAACAGGTAGAAGCTGGAAAGTCGCCAGTAAGGAAGGCTTGCCACGGCCGTCAGACCGTCACAACTGACCCAGCACCGGCGTGGTCACACGCACCTCGGCATTCTGGCCACGATGGCGCAGCAGGTGATCCATCAACACGATAGCCATCATCGCCTCGGCAATCGGCGTGGCGCGGATACCGACGCACGGGTCGTGGCGACCTTTGGTGATCACCTCCACCGGATTGCCGTGGACATCAATCGAACGCCCAGGTGTGGTGATGCTCGAAGTCGCCTTGAGGGCCAGGTGCGCAACAATCGGCTGGCCGGAGGAAATCCCGCCCAGAATGCCACCGGCGTTGTTGCTGAGAAAGCCTTCCGGGGTCAGCTCATCGCGGTGCTCGGTGCCGCGCTGGGCGACACACGCGAAACCGGCGCCGATTTCCACGCCTTTGACCGCGTTGATACTCATCAGCGCATGGGCCAGCTCGGCATCCAGACGGTCGAAAATCGGCTCGCCCAGTCCTGGCATCACGCCTTCGGCAACCACGGTAATTTTCGCCCCGACAGAGTCCTGATCGCGTCGCAGTTGGTCCATATAGGCCTCCAACTCCGGCACTTTGTCCGGGTCGGGGCAGAAGAAGGCGTTGTCTGGCACGCTGTCCCAGCTTTTGAACGGAATTTCGATCGGGCCCAGCTGGCTCATGTAGCCACGAATGACGATGCCTTGGGTCGCCAGGTATTTCTTCGCGATGGCACCGGCAGCAACACGCATCGCGGTTTCCCGCGCCGAGCTGCGGCCGCCGCCACGGTAATCGCGCTCACCGTATTTGTGGTGATAGGTGTAGTCGGCATGGGCCGGGCGGAACAAGTCCTTGATCGCCGAGTAGTCCTTGGACTTCTGGTCGGTGTTGCGGATCAACAGGCCGATGGCGCAACCGGTGGTGCGGCCCTCGAAGACGCCGGAGAGGATTTCGACTTCATCGGGCTCCTGGCGCTGGGTGGTGTGGCGACTGGTACCGGGCTTGCGGCGGTCGAGGTCGCGTTGCAGATCCTCCAGGCACAGCGCGAGGCCCGGCGGGCAGCCGTCGACAATGGCGACCAACGCCGGACCATGGCTTTCGCCAGCGGTGGTGACTGTGAACAGCTTGCCGTAGGTATTGCCGGACATGCAGGGCGCTCCGTGAAATCAGTTGAACCAACTCAACCGCGATAACTAAGCGCGCCAGTATACGCAGGCTAACCGAGTAGTTCATCCTCGAAACCTTACCGGTAGACATTGGTCCAACCGGCACCTTCCTGATGATGGCGCGATGATGCTTCGAGTTTTGCTGTTTACCCTCACCCTGTTCTGCACCGTGGCCCACGCGGCCCTGCCTGTCGTGCTGCAACGCCCTATCAGTCTGGAAACCGGCAGTGGCGAGCTGTCTGGTTCATTGCTGCTGCCCAAATCCGCGCATCCGGTGCCAGTGGTACTGATCATTGCCGGCTCGGGGCCTACCGATCGCAACGGCAACAGCGCCGATGGCGCACGTAACGACAGCCTCAAGCGCCTGGCCTGGGTACTTGCCAGGCACAACATCGCCAGCGTGCGCTACGACAAGCGCGGCGTCGCTGCCAGCCTCAAGGCCACGCCTGACGAGCGCAACCTGACGCTGGACGCCTATGTCGCCGACGCCGTGGCCTGGGGCAGGTTGCTCAAATCCGATTCGCGGCTGGGGCCGTTGATTGTGCTGGGCCACAGCGAAGGCGCGCTGGTAGCCGCCCTCGCCGCCCCACAGCTGAATCCGGCCGGGGTCATTTCCCTGTCCGGCAGCGCTCGCCCAGTGGATCAAGTGATTCGTCAACAACTGGCCGATCACTTGCCGCCGGCCCTGTTGCTGCGCAGCAACCAGATTCTCGACCAGCTCAAGGCCGGCAAGGTTGATAACGATGTACCGGCACCACTTCAAAGTATTTTTCGTCCCAGCGTGCAGCCTTATTTGATCAGCCTGTTTCGCGCCGACCCTTCGGCGGCGTTCGCCAGGCTGACGATGCCGGCCCTGATCATCCAGGGCACCCACGACCTGCAGGTCGGTGTCGCCGATGCGCGGAAACTCAAGGCAGCCAAGCCGGATGCGCAGCTGACGGTGATTCCCGGCATGAACCATGTCATGCGGATCGTGCCCAACGACGTGAAACAACAATTGAGCTCCTACAACGATCCGCAATTGCCCCTCGCGGCCGAGCTGGGTAACCGCCTGGTGCGCTTTATCGACGGACTTCGCCATCGTTAAGCCAGTATTTACCCTCCAGTCTTGAAGAAAGCGGCCGATAAGCACAAGGTCGACAGCAAAAAGCCTGTCGACCTGCAAGGCTTGGACAGGATCGCGCCGAATGACGAACACCGAAGCAATACCCGAATCGCCCCCTGAAGCCGAAGAACCCGTAGCGGCCACTTTGCCGTGGGCGGAGGTTCAAGCTGAACACTTCAGAATGCTGCGCCTGGCGCCCTTGACCATCGACCGCGCCACCGGCGCACGCCCGCTGCGTTTTGTGCAGTTTGGCTATGCCGAACGCAACGACAAGGACCACAGCCTGCTGCGCATGGTCATCCAGTTGCCCGGGCAGCGGGTCCGGCGCGAGCAGAATCATTTGGATATCCACGTCGATCACGCCACCCAACGCGTGCATTTTGGCCCGGGCAGCAGCCTGGAGATCGAACCGCCAAACCGTGGTCTGGGTCGCTTCCTGGTAGCCCAGGGCGCCGCCTGGGCGAAAAAGAAGTGGTCGCACTATCGCATCGACGGCGTCACCCTGGCGAACAAAGACGCGCTGAATGAAGCCACGCGGCTGCGGCGTGATCATTTCCTGCGGGTTCAGGGTTTTGATGTGGCCTATGCCGATGTCCAGCATTTGAAAGGCCATGTGCAGCCCGGCAAGGTCCGCGATGTGCTGGACAGTTGGAACACCGAGAAAGTGCAGTTCGTGGAAATCCTCGAAGCGGCGCAGATGCTGCAACAAGCCGAGCAGAATCTGACGGAACAGCATGTGAAGCTGCGCAAGGAGGAGGAAAAAGTCCTCAAGTTCAAGCGCGAGGACAGCGGTTTGCGCTTCACCATTACTTGCCTGGTGGCGTTTACCGTGTTTCAGGCGGGGTTATTGATCTGGATTGCTACGCACCGTTGATTGCTTGGGTTCGGTGGCAGACAGCGGGTTGGAGTTGGGGTACATATCCGTTGCTGCGGTCATGGCTGATATGGGTTTCGCCCTTACGGCGAGTCACTTTCGAAAAGCGCGAAAGTAGCGCTCTTGCCCCACCACTCGGCACCTCGCTTAGGCTCGGTGTGCCCGCAGTCCGACATTGATTCGGGGGGGCGCCGCGATGGGCCATCCCTGGCCCAGCGCGGCTAAACCGGCGTCCTGCCGGTTTAGCCCCCGAATCAATCCCGGACTGCGGCCAGCGTGGTTTAACGGGGCGCCTAAGATCAAGATCAAGAGCAGATCAACAGACCGCTGACTCGTCAGCGAATAAGGAGGTAGAGGCCACACCGCGTACGCTTCAGAGATGTGGGCCGCCAATCTGACTCAAACTCGAGAAGCAAACAGCGCCTGGTGCGCCCGGCACTGCTCGGCCGTGAGCATGAACACGCCGTGCCCGCCGCGCTGGAAGTCCAGCCAGGCAAAGTCCACTTCCGGATAAAGAGCTTCGACGTGAACCTGGCTGTTGCCGACCTCGACAATCAACAGTCCCTTCTCGGTCAAATGCTCGGCCGCCTCGGCCAACATCCGCCGTACCAGGTTCAAGCCATCATCACCGCACGCCAGGCCCAGCTCCGGCTCATGCTGATATTCATCCGGCATGTCGGCAAAGTCTTCGGCGTCGACGTAGGGCGGGTTGGACACGATCAGGTCAAAACGCTGGCCCGGCAGGCCGTCGAAACCGTCACCCTGCACGGTATAGACCCGCTCGTCGGCGCCGTGGCGCTCAATGTTCTGATTGGCCACCTCCAAGGCTTCGAAGGACAGGTCCGCAAGCACCACCTCGGCCTCCTGGAATTCGTAGGCGCATGCAATACCGATACACCCGGAACCGGTGCACAGATCGAGAATCCGTGCAGGCGGTGCGCCCAACCAGGGTTCAAAGCGGTTTTCGATCAACTCGCCGATGGGTGAACGCGGAATCAGCACCCGTTCATCGACAATGAACGACATGCCACAGAACCAGGCTTCGCCCAGCAGGTAAGCGGTGGGTACACGCTCCTCGATGCGGCGCTTGAGCAAACGCTGCAGGTTAACCAACTCATTGTCTTCGAGGTTGCAGTCCAGGTAGCTATCGGCGATTTCCCAAGGCAAGTGCAAGGCGCCAAGCACCAGTTGCCGGGCTTCGTCCCAGGCATTGTCGGTGCCATGGCCAAAAAACAGGTCTTCCCCATGGAAACGGCTGACAGCCCAACGGATATGGTCGCGCAAGGTGCGCAGGCGGGAAGTGATCACGGGGGCAAACTCCTGGAAAAAACGACTGGCAATTCTAACAGCCTTGAGCTGTACCGACGATGTACGAAAACACCTTAGCCATACGTCCGATTTCATCCACTTTGTGTGTTTTCCAGCCCCCGCGCGCGCCTCTTGACACGGCTGTAAGCCAGCAACGGCGTACCTTGCGTGAGTAGCGATTCACAGAACCGCTCAGCCAGAGGACAATGTCGCAAAAGCCCCACTCACAGGAGCCCCAGAATGTCCGTTCCAAAGACGATGTTTCAACTCAGCGGTCGTGGTTACGCGCCGGCCAATTTGAGCCACGCGACCCTTGTGATCATCGATGCCCAGAAAGAATACTTGAGCGGTCCACTGGCCTTGTCGGGCATGGACAGCGCCGTGGAAAACATCAAGCAGTTGACCGCGGCGGCGCGCGGTGCGAGTCGTCCGATCGTCCACGTGCATCACTTGGGCACCGTCGGCGGCCTGTTCGACCCACAGGGCGAACGTGGCGAGTTCATTCCCGGCCTGGAGCCTGCGGGTGACGAAACGGTCATCGGCAAGTTGCTGCCCAGCGCCTTCCACGGCACATCGCTGGAAAAACGCCTGCAGGACTTGGGTTCCCTGGACCTGATCGTCTGCGGCTTCATGAGCCACTCCAGTGTCAGCACCACGGTGCGGGCGGCGAAGAACCTGGGCTTCCGTTGCACCTTGGTGGAAGACGCCTGCGCTACGCGGGACCTGCCTTACAAAGGCGGCATCCTCAGCGCCGAACATGTACAGCAAACTGAGATGGCCATCATGGCCGACAATTTCGCCACACTTGCCTTGACCAAAGATCTGATCTGATCGCCCTTGCGATGAGCGGTGCGGCCCTCTTGCGGCCCCGCTCATCTGTAAAGGCCTGTCATTTGCCGCAATTGCCTCCCAGTCCGGAACAAGTTGTTTATCTTCCGGTCGAAGGGCCGATACCCTGGAGGAAAGGTCGGAATGAAGATATCCGATGGTTTTGACGCTCGTCGCTTGCGCCCCAAAGGCCCGAGCAACTGGCGTTTGCGCTTGGGCGCCGGTTTTGCCGCGCTGCTGGCGATGTTTGGTTTACTGTTGACGGTGGCCGGCGCGGCCGGTCTGTTTGGACTCTCAGCCGCCCTTGGCGAGTTGAATGCCAGCCCTGCGGGCTCTGCAATACTGCTGGTGATCGGACTATTGATCCTGTGGTTCGGCATCTGGTTGTGGCGTCGTTGCCGACGTCGTATGCGCCAGCCGCTGTCACTGAACATTGCCTCGCACCTGATGAAAAAGCACGACTGATGGAGCTCTGATAGCGTTTTGTCCCGCATGCACCACCACGTTTTGGGTAAACTGCCCGCCCTGCGCGGAGGCTGACATGCAAGACGACGACTTTTCCCTGTTCAAAAACGAGCTTCGCGGCGTCAAGCCGATCAAGCACGACCGCGCCGACACCGGCAAACCCAAGACCGACCGCGCGCAGATCGCCAAACTGCGCCAGGCGGCCACGGTGCGCACGGACGCGACCACGGTGGACGGGCTGTCGGACCAGTTTGTCATCGACGTCGGCCCCGAGGATGAACTGATGTGGGCCCGCGACGGTGTCCAGGAAAGCCAGGTACGCAAGCTCAAATCTGGCCAGATCCCCTTTGAAGGCAGCCTGGACCTGCACGGCATGACCGTGGAAAAAGCCCGGAAAACCCTCTGGGCCTTCCTCGCCGAAGCCACCCGGTTCGAAATCCGCTGCGTGCGTGTCACCCATGGCAAAGCCGTGCGCCTGGATGGCAAACGGCCGATGATCAAGAGCCACGTCAACACCTGGCTGCGCCAGCATGCCCAAGTGCTCGGGTTTACCTCATGCCAGCCGCGGCATGGCGGAGCCGGTGCGGTCTACGTGATGCTCAAGCGCACGATGCTCGAAGGACGTGACGAGTAAGTCCGGCCGATTTACCGCGTCACCGCCTCCGGCCATACACCTCTTGCCATAGCTACGCTACTATGTGCGCCAATCACTGGCGATGCTGCGCAACTCCTTGCTCGCTGGCGTACAGCTTCACATTGGTACAGGCATACACCGTACCGCTCTGAAACCCATACGGAAACAGCCCTGTGACATTGGAACAAAACTACACCGCGATCCTCGGCCAACTGGGTGAGGACGTCTCCCGCGAGGGTCTGCTCGACACGCCGAAACGTGCCGCCAAGGCGATGCAGTACCTGTGCCGTGGCTACGAGCAGACGCTGGAAGAGGTCACCAACGGTGCCCTGTTCAGCTCCGATAACAGCGAGATGGTGTTGGTCAAGGACATCGAGTTGTACTCGCTGTGCGAACACCACCTGCTGCCTTTCATCGGCAAGGCCCACGTCGCATACATCCCGAGCGGCAAGGTATTGGGCCTGTCGAAGGTCGCGCGCATCGTCGACATGTACGCCCGTCGCCTGCAGATCCAGGAAAACCTCAGCCGCCAGATCGCCGATGCGGTACTGCAAGTCACCGGCGCCCTGGGCGTGGCCGTGGTGATCGAGGCCAAGCACATGTGCATGATGATGCGCGGTGTGGAGAAACAGAACTCGTCGATGATCACCTCGGTGATGCTGGGCGAGTTCCGCGAAAACGCGGCGACCCGCAGTGAGTTCCTCAGCCTGATCAAGTAACAGGCCGCTTCGATAAAACCGGCGTTCATCGTCGGTTTTTTTTCGCCTGTGGAAAATCAGGTAAGCTGCCGCCCCTTCTGTCATGCACAAGAGGTTTCAGGCATGTTCGTCAAAGCACTTCGAGTCGGTCTCGGCCACGTCATCATCGCCGCCGACTTAATCACCCGCCCTCGCAAAAAGCAGCGTCCTGCCGAGCAACAGGCCCAAGTGAACGCGGCAGCCAAGGGCCTGACCCTGTATCAGTTCCACGCCTGTCCGTTCTGTGTAAAGACCCGCCGTACCCTGCATCGCTTGAATGTGCCGGTGGCGTTGAAGGACGCCAAGAACAATGAACAGGATCGCCAGACCCTGCTTGAGCAAGGCGGCAAGATCAAAGTGCCCTGCCTGCGCATTGAAGAAAATGGCCAGACCACCTGGATGTATGACTCCAAGGTGATCATTGATTATCTGGACCAGCGCTTCGCGGCGATCTGACTCACCGCGAAGCCCGCGCATCAGTCGAGCATCGCCACGTGTTTCGGATGACTCGCCACGCGCTCGAGCCAGGCCTGTACCGCCGGATAAGGGCTCAGGTCGAAACCGCCTTCATGGGCCACGTGAGTGTAGGCATACAGCGCGATATCGGCGATGGAATACTGCTCGCCCACCAGGTACGGCGTGGCTTGCAGTTGGCGCTCCATGACCTTCAAGGCCTTGTAGCCGCCCTTGTGGGTTGTCTTGTATTCCTCCAGTCGATCTTCCGGCATCCCCAGGTAATACTGGATAAACCGCGCCACGGCGATGTATGGCTCATGGCTGTACTGCTCGAAAAACTGCCATTGCAACACTTGGGTGCGCAGGCGCGGCTCGCTGGGCAGGAATTCGCTGCCGTCGGCCAGGAAGTTGAGGATCGCGTTGGATTCCCACAGACAGGTTCCGTCGTCCAGTTCCAGCACCGGGATCTTGCCGTTGGGGTTTTTCGCCAGGAATTCTGCAGTCTGAGTGTCGCCCTTCAAGATATCGACATCCACCCACTGATACGGGATGCCCAACAAGTTGAGCATCAACTTGATCTTGTAGCAGTTGCCCGAACGGTAATCGCCGTAAACCTTGTACATGAAACTCTCCTTATGCCGCTTGCGCGAGCTGTGCTTGACGGATTACCGTCGCGAGACGCTTGAGACCTTCATCCAGGCGCGCTGGATCGATGTGGCTGAAATTGAGTCGCAAATGACCGTGATGCCGATCCGGCTCGGAAAAGAACGGTTCGCCGGGCATGAACGCAACATCCTGCTCGAGCGCCCGCGCCAATAAAGTGCGGGTGTCCAAGGGTTGTTTCAAGGTCAGCCAGAAGAATAATCCCCCTTCGGGCATCTGCCAGTCGGCCAGCTCACTAAAGTGACGCTCCAACGCTGCCTGGAATCCATCGCGCCGCTCGCGGTAGAAATTGCGCAACGTCGCGAGATGCTGCTGGTATTTTTCGCTGCCGATCCACTGCATTGCCTGCCACTGCCCAACACGATTGGTGTGCAGGTCCGCCGATTGCTTGAGCTTGAGCAGATGCGGGAACAGATCGGGACTGGCGATCAGGTAACCGACACGCAGCCCTGGCAGCAAGGTCTTGGATACCGTGCCAGTGTAGATCCAACTTGCCGCCCGCAGACGGCTGACAATCGGCCGGGCGCTGCCGCCGTCGAAAGTCAGCTCGCGATAGGGCTCGTCTTCGATCAGGGTCACGCCGAACTCGTCCAGCAACGCCGCCACCGCATCACGCTTGGCTTCGCTGTAGCGCACCGCCGATGGGTTCTGGAAGGTCGGAATCAAGTAGATGAAGGCCGGACGCTGGCGCTCCAGGCTGCGGCGCAGCGTCGCCAGGTTCGGGCCATCGGCCTCCAGTTCGACGGTCAGGCAATCGGCGCCAAACAGTTGGAAGATTTGCAACGCCGCGAGGTAGGTCGGGCCTTCCAGCAGAACCTGCGTGCCTTGATCGATATACAACTTGGCGGCCAAGTCGAGGGTTTGCTGGGAACCGCTGACCACCAACACCTGGCTGGCCTCACAGGCAACGCCCAACGTTCGCGCCTCGGCCGCGAGCAACTCGCGCAATTGCGGCTCGCCCTCGCTCATGCCGTACTGGCCGATATTCAGCGGCATCGCCTGCCAGTCCAGCTCGGGCAACATGGCCTCGGCGGGCAGGCCACCGGCAAACGACATCACGTGCGGACGCTGGGCCGCGGCAAGAATCTCACGGATCAAGGAGCTTTTAAGGCGCGAAACACGTTCAGAGAAAGCCATTCGGGTCACCGGTAGCGAAGCCAGGGGAAAATACGTCAAACTGGTTGACCGAAATTACGACGCCTTGAGTAGATACGTCAATATGCTTGACCTTAAAAACCAGAACTCGCAGCAAGCCGCCATGGAAGCGTTTTTCTTCGGCTACCAGGCTTTCACCGCCAAGGCTGACGAAATGCTCGAACGGCGCGGCCTGAGTCGGGTGCATCAGCGCATTGTATTTTTCATCGCCCGCTATCCGGCCTTGAGCGTCAAGCAGCTGCTGGAATTACTCGGTGTAAGCAAACAGGCGCTGAACATGCCACTGCGCCAATTGCAGGAAATGCATCTGGTCAACAGCCTCGCCTGCGCCAGCGACAAGCGCAAGCGCCTGCTGGAGCTGACCGAAGAAGGGCGGCGTTTCGAGCAATCCCTGCGCCGCGAACAAGTGAAGCTGTTGCAGCGGGCGTTCACCGAAGCCGGCGAGGACGCGGTGAATGGGTGGCTGGCGGTGAACAAAGCGCTGACGTTACCTTGAAATAGCCTTTCATCTTTTTTTGCACACATAATCGAAAACATTAATTGCTTTATTTGTATACAAAAGCATAATTCGCTTCATGCGAGTTCCTGACCTAACGGTCAACAAAGCCCGCTGGTACCTCAAAGCGTCGCTGCCCCACTCATGTGTCCGGCGCTGGAAATAACAATAAAACTCTTGAGGAGTACTTGCTGTGGAAAGCCGCAAATCCGAAGCCCCGCTGGACCTCGCGCCGCCGCGCCTCACCTCCACGAAACCAGGTTGGCTGGAACGCCTGTTCAAACTGCGTCTGCATGGCACCACAGTGAAGACCGAGCTGATTGCCGGCCTCACCACCTTTATCACCATGGCCTACATCATCTTCGTCAATCCCAACATCATGGCCGACGCCGGCATCGATCACGGCGCAGCCTTTGTCGCGACCTGTATCGCCGCCGCGCTGGGCTGCCTGTTGATGGGCCTGTATGCCAACTGGCCCGTGGGCCTGGCACCGGGCATGGGGCTGAACGCGTTTTTTACCTACACCGTGGTCGGCACCATGGGCTACAACTGGGAAACGGCGCTGGGCGCGGTGTTCATCTCGGGTGTGCTGTTCATGATCCTGACCCTGTCGCGCATCCGCGAATGGCTGCTCAACAGCATCCCGGTGAGCCTGCGTCATGCGATGGGCGCGGGGGTCGGTCTGTTTCTCGGGGTGATCGGCCTGAAAACCGCCGGCATCATCGTCGACAGCCCCGCCACCCTGATCAAGCTCGGCTCCCTGCATGAACCCGCGCCGCTGTTGGCGGCGGTCTGCTTTCTGTTGATCGCGATCCTCAGCTATCACCGGGTGTTCGGCGCGATCCTGATCAGCATCATCGCCGTGACGTTGGCCGGCTGGGGCCTGGGCCTGGTGCAGTATCAGGGCATCCTCGCCGCCCCGCCGAGCCTGGCACCGACCTGGATGGCGATGGACGTGATGGGTGTGTTCAATGTCAGCATGATCAGCGTGGTGTTCGCGTTTCTGTTTGTGCACATGTTCGACACCGCCGGCACCCTGATGGGCGTTGCGCAACGGGCGGGATTGGTGAACCCCGACGGCAAGATCGAAAACCTCTCCCGCGCCTTGAAAGCCGACAGTACTTCCAGCGTATTCGGCGCCATGGTCGGTGTACCGCCGGTCACCAGCTACGTGGAAAGTGCTGCCGGTGTCGCCGCCGGCGGTCGTACCGGCCTGACGGCCGTAACCGTCGGCGTGCTGTTTGTGGCCGCGATGTTTTTCGCGCCGCTGGCTGGCATGATTCCCGCCTATGCCACCGCCGGTGCGCTGATTTATGTGGCGATGTTGATGATGGGCAGCATGGCGCATATCGAATGGGATGAAGCCACCGACACAATCCCGGCGATTGTCACCGTGATCATGATGCCGCTGACCTTCTCGGTCGCCGACGGCATCGCCCTGGGTTTTATCAGTTACGTGGCACTCAAGGCGGGCACCGGCAAATACAAGGAAATTTCCGTCAGCCTGTGGGCGCTGTGTGCAATTTTCATCGCCAAGTTTATCTTCCTGTAATCCGGGATGCGGCGAAAACCCTCCTGTGGCGAGGGGGCTTGTCCCCCCGCTGGGCTGCGTAGCAGCCTAAACCAGCCGCTGAGGAATGCCTGATACACCGCATTCCTCTTTATTGGGGCTGCTGCGCAGCCCAACGGGGGACAAGCTCCCTCGCCACAGGAGATTTTCGGCCTTAACTGAACGGTATTACGCCTTCGGGTGGGGCTTTTGCGTGAATGGAGGAATGTAATGAGTGTGGAAACCTGGCTGCTGTTCAGCGGCGCTGCGCTGGTGGTGATCCTGATTCCAGGCCCGCTGTCCCTGTTGATGATCAGCAACAGCTTGAACTATGGCCTGCGCCGTTCGTATCCGGCGTTTCTCGGCGGCGTGTTTGCCTCGATCTGCCTGCTGAGCGCATCGGCCCTGGGGCTGGGCGCGTTGTTGCTGGCGTCGGAGCAATTGTTCAGCGCCTTGAAGATCGTCGGTGCGCTGTATCTGTTCTACCTTGCCTGGCAAAGCTGGCAGCAGTCACGCCAACCGAGCCATGCCGTGGACGTTCCGCAAGCTGCGCCGGTGCCGCGTTTTCGCACGCTGTTCGGGCGGGCGTTTGTACTGGGCGCCAGCAACCCCAAGGACATTCTGTTTTTCGCCGCTTTCCTGCCGCAGTTTCTCAGCAGCCAGCAACCTTTCTTACCGCAATTGCTGATCATGATCGCCACCTGGACGGTCCTGGACCTGCTGTGCAAGCTGGCTTACGGCCTCAGCGCCCATGGCGCGGCGCGCTATTTACGTAGCGGTAAGGGCCAAAGCTGGTTTAACCGTGTCAGTGCCGGGTTGTTCGGCGGCGCCGGCGCCGCGTCGCTGCTCAGTCGCTGACGCTGCACCTTGGGCCGGCCGCAGGCACGGTTTTGCCAGGCACTCGTCGGTGCCCGCCATTGCCGTGCTACAGGGCTGGCCCAAGGCTTTCGCTCCCACCCAGGATCCGCGAACGAAAAAAAGCCCGCAGTGTGAGCGGGCGAAACCAACGAAGAGCTTTGGGGGTGTGAAGCGAGGTGACGACTCAGCTACCGCGATAAGTGGAGTAGCTGTAAGGCGAAATCAGCAGGGGCACGTGGTAATGCTCCTGTTCGGCACTGATGCCAAAGCGCAGGACCACAACGTCGAGAAACGCCGGTTCCGGCAGTTGCACACCACGGGCGCGATAGTAATCACCGGCGCTGAACTGCAATTGGTAAACCCCACTACGGTAGTCATCACCTTGCAGCAGCGGCGCGTCGCAACGGCCGTCGCTATTGGTCAGGGCGCTGGCAACCGGTTCAAGCCGTGTCCCTTCAACGCGATACAGCTCCACCTTGATGGCGCTGCCGGGGCAGCCGTGCGCGGCGTCCAAAACGTGTGTAGTCAAACGTCCCATGGCGTCTACGCGCCTCCCGAAGTCAGTAGAAAAGAAATCCGCACTTTTTCAGGGCATCGAAAAAGCCGGCGATGATCGATTAAGACACTTTTCATAAAAATTGTACACAATAAATTCAACATCTTCTTCTATCAGCTTCCGACCAATACGGTAGGCGCGAGGGGGCGCCCAGCTGTTGCTCGCGAAATCGCCAACGAAGATGCAGTGCATCAGGTCTCCCACAGCGCACTCACGTTTCTCGCGAGCAAGCTCGTTCCTACAGTAAGTGCGCGCAAAGGATAAACTCAGCGCGGGTATTTATTTTGGTTTAGCTGACCCATCGGGCAGGTTTCTTGCAACCCTGGAAAACCGACCGTTCAGAAAAAAATGCAGAAATACAGGCTTACAAAGTGGCCAGCAAGTTGTATACAATCATTCCATCGCTGTGACGCCACCCAGTCTTTTCGCTGGCCGCCACACACTCGCTACCACGAACAAGAAGGAAGACTGCAGTGAGCGCTGACTACCCACGCGACCTGATCGGTTACGGCAGTAACCCTCCTCATCCCCACTGGCCGGGTAAGGCGCGCATCGCCTTGTCGTTCGTACTCAACTACGAAGAAGGTGGCGAGCGCAATATCCTGCACGGCGACAAAGAGTCGGAAGCCTTCCTTTCGGAAATGGTCTCGGCACAACCGCTGCAGGGCGAGCGCAACATGAGCATGGAGTCACTGTACGAATACGGCAGCCGTGCCGGGGTGTGGCGCATCCTCAAGTTGTTCAAGGCATTCGACATTCCGCTGACCGTCTTCGCCGTGGCGATGGCCGCCCAGCGTCATCCGGAGGTGATCCGCGCGATGGCCGCCGCCGGTCACGAAATCTGCAGTCACGGCTACCGCTGGATCGATTACCAGTACATGGACGAGGCCCAGGAGCGCGAGCACATGCTCGAAGCGATCCGCATCCTCACCGAGCTGACCGGCGAACGCCCGCTCGGCTGGTACACCGGGCGCACCGGCCCGAACACCCGCCGGTTGGTGATGGAAGAAGGCGGCTTCCTCTATGATTGCGACACCTACGACGACGACCTGCCCTACTGGGAACCCAACACCCCGACTGGCAAGCCGCACCTGGTGATCCCCTACACCCTGGACACCAACGACATGCGCTTCACCCAGGTCCAGGGTTTCAACAAGGGCGACGATTTCTTCGAGTACCTCAAGGACGCGTTCGACGTACTGTACGCCGAGGGCGCCGAGGCACCAAAAATGCTTTCCATCGGTTTGCATTGCCGCCTGATTGGCCGCCCCGCCCGGCTGGCCGCGCTCAAGCGCTTCATCGAATACGCCAAGGGCCATGAACAGGTGTGGTTCACCCGCCGCGTCGACATTGCCCGCCACTGGCATGCAACCCACCCTTGCCCGGGAGTCGCCAAGTGACCGCTTTCCAGACCTTGAAACCCTCGACCTTGAGCCGCGCTGCGTTTGTCGCCGCCTTCGCCGATATCTATGAACACTCGCCATGGGTGGCCGAAAAGGCCTTCGACCTGGGCCAGGACGCTTCGCTCGACCAGATCGAAAGCCTGCACCAGCGCATGAGCGATATCCTGTTGAGCGCGGATCGGCAAAGCCAGCTGGCGCTGATCAACGCTCACCCGGACCTGGCCGGCAAAGCCGCCGTCCAGGGCCAACTGACCGCGGCCAGCACTGGAGAACAGGCTGGCGCGGGGATTCACCAATGCACGGCCGAAGAGTTTTCGCGCTTCACCGAGCTGAACGACGCCTACAAGGCCAAGTTCAAGTTTCCCTTCATCATGGCGGTAAAAGGCAGCAACCGGCATCAGATCCTTGCTGCGTTTGAAACGCGCATCCACAACTCGATCGACACCGAGTTCAAGTGTGCGCTGGCAGAGATCAACAAGATCGCGTTGTTCCGATTACTGACCCTCTAAACGACCATCCCCAGCCACTCAATTCAAGGCAGACAAGAAGAATGAAAGCTTACGCCGTCCCTTTCGAAAAGTTCGTCAACCTCGCCGACGCCCGCCTGGGCACCAAGATCATCTCCGTGACGGATGACTGGTTCGCCGACGCCAACCGCCTGTTCCAGCCGACCCCGGCCGTATGGAAGGAGGGCGTGTTCGATGACAACGGCAAGTGGATGGACGGCTGGGAGTCACGTCGCAAGCGCTTCGAAGGCTATGACAGCGCAGTGATCCGCCTGGGCGTGCCCGGCTCGATCAAGGGCGTGGACATCGACACTTCATTCTTCACCGGCAACTTCCCGCCATCGGCGTCCCTGGAAGGTTGCTTCCTGGCCGAAGGCGAACCGAGCGAAAACACCCAGTGGGTCGAAGTGCTGTCCGCCGTCGAGTTGCAAGGCAACAGCCACCATTACCACGAGATCAACAACGACCAGGCGTTCAGCCACTTGCGCTTCAACATCTACCCGGACGGCGGCGTGGCGCGCCTGCGGGTGTACGGCATTCCGTTCCGTGACTGGTCGGCGGTGGGCGACAACGAGCAGATCGACCTGGCGTCCTCGCTCAACGGCGGACGTGCCCTCGCGTGCTCCGACGAACACTTCGGGCGCATGGGCAACATCCTCAACCCGGGCCGTGGCATCAACATGGGCGATGGCTGGGAAACAGCCCGTCGTCGCACGCCGGGCAATGACTGGGTAATCGTCGCCCTGGGTCACGCCGGCGAGATCGAAAAGGTCATCGTCGACACCCTGCACTTCAAGGGCAACTACCCGGACACCTGCTCGATCCAGGGCGCGTTCGTCAAAGGCGGCACCGACAGCCAGATCGAAACCCAATCGCTGTTCTGGCGTGAACTGTTGCCGGCGCAGAAACTGGAAATGCACGCCGAACACACCTTCGCCGAGCAGATCAAGGCGCTGGGCCCGATTACCCACATCCGCCTGAACGTCTTCCCGGATGGGGGCGTGAGTCGCTTGCGCGTGCTGGGCAAGGTTTCGAAATAAGCGTGACCTGTGGCGAGGGGGCTCGTCCCCCGTTGGGCTGCGCAGCAGCCCCAATCAGGTATACAGCTGGAATGCATTACCTGGTTTCAGGGCCGCCTCGCGGCCCAACGGCGGACAAGCCCCCTCGCCACGACAAACAGCACAGAATTACAAATAACACAGCATTCGGATAAGAAGACAGCCATGCGCACACTGATGATCGAACCCTTGACCAAAGAAGCCTTCGCCCCCTTCGGAGACGTTATCGAAACCGATGGCAGCGATCACTTCATGATCAACAACGGCTCGACCATGCGCTTTCATAAACTGGCGACGGTTGAAACCGCCACGCCAGAAGACCACGCAATCATCAGCATCTTCCGCGCCGACGCGCAGGACATGCCGCTGACCGTGTGCATGCTGGAAAGACACCCGCTGGGCAGCCAGGCCTTCATTCCGCTGCTCGGCAACCCCTTTCTGATCGTGGTCGCGCCACTTGGCGATGCACCTGTATCAGGCTTGGTCCGCGCCTTCGTGACTAACGGCAGGCAGGGCATTAATTACCATCGCGGCGTCTGGCACCACCCGGTGCTGACGATCGAAAAGCGGGATGACTTCCTGGTGGTTGATCGCAGTGGCACAGGCAATAACTGCGATGAGCATTTCTTCAAAGAGGATGAGCGATTGATCCTCGCCCCCCACCAATAAGAGAAGGTCCGATCACCCGACAACAAGGGTGACGGGCGAGAGGTAAAGACTGTGGAAGCACATCTGTTGGAATGGCTGAACCTGAGCGTGCGCTGGGTTCATATGATCACCGGCGTCGCCTGGATCGGCGCTTCTTTCTACTTTGTCTGGCTGGAAAACAACCTTAACCGCGTCAACCCCAAGAATGGCCTCGCCGGTGACTTGTGGGCGATCCACGGTGGCGGTATCTACCACCTGGAAAAATACAAACTGGCTCCGCCGACCATGCCGGACAACCTGCACTGGTTCAAATGGGAAGCCTATTTCACCTGGATGTCGGGCGTCGCGCTGCTGTGCGTGGTGTTCTATCTGAATCCGACGTTGTACCTGCTTGCCCCCGGCAGCAGCCTCAGCGGTACCGAAGGCGTATTGCTGGGCATTGGCTCGTTGTTCGTCGGCTGGTTCATCTACTCCTTTCTCTGCGACTCGGCCCTGGGCAAGCGCCCTGCCCTGCTCGGCTTGATCCTGTTCGTGCTGTTGATTGCAGCGGCCTACGGCTTCAGCAAGGTGTTCAGCGGTCGTGGCGCCTACCTGCATGTGGGCGCCGTGATCGGCACCATCATGGTCGGCAACGTGTTCCGCATCATCATGCCGGCCCAGCGTGCGCTGGTAGCGGCGATCGCGGAAAACCGCACGCCTGACCCGGCGCTGCCGGCCAAGGGCTTGCTGCGTTCACGCCACAACAACTACTTCACCTTGCCCGTGCTGTTCATCATGATCAGTAACCACTTCCCGAGCACCTATGGCAGCCAGTACAACTGGTTGATCCTGGCCGGGATCGCGGTAGCGGCGGTGTTGGTGCGTCACTACTTCAACACCCGCCATGACAGCCAGAAATACGCGTGGACCTTGCCCGCAGGCGCGTTGGCGATGATTTGCCTGGCCTATGTCACCGGCCCCAAACCCGTGGCGACCGCACCGGACGTGGCGAAGGCGCCCGCCGCCATCGAGTACCAGCCGTTGCCGGAAACCGCATTGGGTGGTGGCCTCAAACCCGCCGCGCCCGCCACCCCCGCGCCAGCCGCCGAACCCGCACCGGCCCAGGCGTCGACGGACTTTGGCAAGGTCCACAGCGTGATCGAAGAACGTTGCACCGTATGCCATTCGGCCAAGCCCACCAGCCCGCTGTTCAGTACCGCGCCTGGCGGGGTGATGTTTGATACGCCCGCACAGATCCAGCAACAGGCGGCGCGGATTCAGGCTCAGGCGGTCGCGACCCAGATCATGCCACTGGGCAATATCACTCAAATGACCCAGCAGGAGCGGGACTTGATTGGTAGCTGGATCACTCAGGGAGCGCGTACCCACTAACTGACGCAGATCCAAATGTGGGAGCGGGCTTGCTCGCGATAGCGGTGTGTCATTCAACACATCGGGTGACTGGACCACCGCTATCGCGAGCAAGCCCGCTCCCACAGGGTCCGCCGGTGTTTTAAAGAATGGGTTCCACCTGGCAATTGACAGCCAAACACAAAAATAAAAAAGATCCGAGGTGTTGCATGTCCGAGTTAGCCGAACCGCAGATTCCTGCCGCACCGAGTAGGGTGCGGCTGCCCTTGTTGCAACTGATCCTGGTAGGCCTGCAACACGTGTTGCTGATGTACGGCGGCGCTGTGGCGGTGCCATTGATCATCGGTGAAGCCGCGGGCTTGAGCCGTGAGGAAATCGCATTCCTGATCAACGCCGACCTGCTGGTCGCGGGGATCGCCACCATCGTGCAATCCCTGGGGATCGGTCCGGTGGGCATTCGCATGCCGGTGATGATGGGTGCCAGTTTCGCCGCCGTCGGCAGCATGGTCGCCATGGCCGGCATGCCGGGCATCGGCTTGCAAGGGATCTTCGGCGCGACCATCGCCGCTGGCTTTTTTGGCATGCTGATCGCACCGTTCATGTCCAAGGTGGTGCGCTTCTTTCCACCCTTGGTGACCGGCACCGTGATCACCGCCATCGGTCTTTCGTTGTTTCCCGTGGCGGTGAATTGGGCCGGCGGTGGTGACGCCGCCGCGCAGTTCGGCTCACCTATCTATCTGGCCATCGCTGCGCTGGTGCTCGCGACCATTCTGCTGATCAACCGCTTCATGCATGGTTTCTGGGTCAACATTTCAGTGCTGATCGGCATGGCCCTGGGCTACGCCTTGTGCGGGATGCTCGGCATGGTCGACCTCAGCGGCCTGGCCCAGGCGCCTTGGGTACAGGTGGTCACGCCGTTGCATTTCGGCATGCCGAAATTCGAGTTGGCGCCGATCCTGTCAATGTGCCTGGTGGTGGTGATTATTTTTGTCGAGTCCACCGGCATGTTCATCGCCCTGGGCAAGATCACCGGCCAAGAGGTCACGCCAAGAATGCTACGACGCGGCTTGTTGTGTGACGCCGGCGCGTCGTTCTTCGCCGGGTTCTTCAATACCTTCACCCACTCCTCTTTCGCGCAAAACATTGGCCTGGTGCAGATGACCGGTGTGCGCTGTCGGTCGGTGACCCTCGTGGCGGGAGTTTTCCTGATCATCCTCAGCCTGTTGCCCAAGGCGGCCTTCCTGGTGGCCTCGATCCCCCCGGCGGTGCTCGGCGGCGCGGCGATCGCGATGTTCGGCATGGTGGCGGCGACCGGGATCAAGATCCTCCAGGAAGCCGACATTGCCGATCGCCGCAACCAGTTGTTGGTGGCCGTCAGTATCGGCATGGGACTGATTCCGGTGGTGCGCCCTGAGTTCTTCGCCCAATTGCCGCTGTGGATGAGCCCGATTACCCATAGCGGCATCGCCATGGCCACCCTCAGCGCGTTATCGCTGAACCTGTTGTTCAACATTCTGGGCGGCGCCGAACGGGCGGCGGCCAGCGTACACGCGCATACGCATTGACTCAGAACCTCGCTCACCCGGCGTCACAACAACAATAAGAACGATCAGGGAGCAACACCATGCACGCCACTCACCCGGGGCCGGCTTCAGGCCGTGCCCCATTCTCGTCCCTCGCGCTCTGTAACGGCGCACTTGAGCACAGGCCTGGGAGCCAGTATTCTCCGCGCCCGCTCAAATCAACTCAAAAAAAAACAGCGAATGTAAAACCTGACTTCAAGGCCAACTTATCCCGGCCCACGGTCAGCCGCCCTGGCCTGCACAAAAACCTTGAATTCGACTGTGGTTATCACAGCCGACGGGGTTTTTTTGGCTTTTTTTACGCCTTGGCGCAGCTCTTGCTAAAAGCACTAAAGCTGACCAAACAGACGATTTTTTCAACACCTCAAAAGGCGCCAGACCAGAGCGCTTTATCTAGAAGAAAAACACAAAACCTTAACTCGGGAGCAACCGAATGAAACGTACCGTGAACAGCCTGATGCTGGCAGGAACCCTGCTGGGTGGGGGCCAGGCGATAGCCGGCGATCTGCTGCAGTGGCAGAACAACAGCCTGACTTACTTGTGGGGCAAGAACTTCACTGTTAACCCGCAGATCCAGCAAACCGTCACGTTCGAGCACGCCGATGCCTGGAAGTACGGCGACAACTTCTTCTTCCTCGACCGCATCTTTTACAACGGCAAGGAAGACGGCAACGTCGGCCCCAATACTTACTACGGTGAGTTCAGCCCACGGGTGTCGTTTGGCAAAATCCTCGACAAGGACCTGTCCTTCGGACCGATCAAAGACGTCTTGCTGGCGTTCACTTACGAATTCGGCGAAGGCGACAACGAATCCTATCTGTTGGGCCCGGCCTTTGACTTGGCAATCCCCGGCTTCGACTACTTCCAGTTGAATTTCTATCAGCGCCAGACCGAAGGCAATCGCCCGGGTGACGGTGTATGGCAGATCACGCCGGTTTGGTCGTACACCCTTCCCGTGGGTAACTCCGACGTGCTGATCGACGGTTTTATGGACTGGGTAGTGGATAACGATAAAAACGCCCGTGGTACTTACCACGCCAACTTGCACTTCAACCCACAGGTCAAATATGACCTGGGCAAGGCGATGAATTGGGGCGACAAGCAGCTGTATGTCGGTTTCGAATACGACTACTGGAAGCACAAATACGGGATTGAAGACTCGGGCGCATTCAAAACCACCCAGGATACGGCGAGTTTCCTGGTCAAGTATCACTTCTAAGCGCTGGATGCTTGAAGCGCAGCCCTGTTAAGTAGCAGCTGTCGAGTCTTCGAGGCTCGACAACTGCCTGTACTATTACGATGCCTCGCGGGTAAGCCCGTCTTCAACACTCACGGCGCAGTCAGGCCGAGGAAGCGCGAGAGTTCTTCACGCTTGGCCAATGCGTCGCGCCGGCCCAATTCAATCAACTCACTGCAATACCCCGCCTCGAACAACAGATAGCTGAGCACCCCCGCCCCGCTGGTCTTGGTCGCCCCTGGCCCACGTAGGAACAGGCGTAACGCGGCTGGCAATTCCTGACGATGGCGCGCGGCTATTTCATCGATAGGCTGGCTGGGTGCGATCACCAGCACATCCACCGGCGACAGGCCGCGTGCCGCGCTGTCCGCCGGCTGCAGGTGGCTGAACTGGTTCAGACGCTCCAGCAACTCGATATCGCTTTCAAGGCTGTCAATGAAGGTGCTGTTGAGCATATGCCCGCCGATCTGCGCCAGGGTCGGCTGCTGCCCGGTATAGCTGCGTTGCTGCGGCACCGAGGGGTCGAGGGCTCGTGGGTTGCCGCTGACGCCGACCACCAGCACCCGGTTGGCGCCCAGGTGCAAGGCAGGACTGATGGGGGCCGATTGCCTCACCGCGCCATCCCCGAAATATTCCTGATCCAGTTTGACCGGGGCAAACAGCAAGGGAATCGCGGAACTGGCCAACAGGTGCTCCACGGTCAACGACGTGGGAAAGCCAATGCGGCGATGGCGCAACCAGGGATCGATGGTGCCGCCGCCCTGATAAAAGGTCACCGCTTGTCCGGACTCATAGCCAAATGCGGTCACGGCCACCGCGTGCAAGTGCTTGTGGCGGATCGCTTCGTCGATGCCTTCGAGGTGCAATCTGTCTTGCAGCAGCTCCCGCAGCGGCGAGCTGTCGAGCAATGCCACCGGGACCGGTGTCCCCAGGCCCAGCAGACTGCGGGCAAGGAACCGACTGGCCTGGCGAATCACGCCAGGCCAGTCGCTGCGCAGCACCATATGGCTGCGAAAGCCCTGCCAGAAGGCCGTGAGCCGCTGGATGGCGGCGGTGAAGTCGAGAGCGCCACTGGCCAGGCTCACGGCATTGATCGCCCCGGCTGAGGTGCCGACGATCACCGGAAAGGGATTGGGTGCGCCCGGCGGCAGCAGTTCGGCGATCGCCGCCAGCACCCCCACCTGATAGGCCGCTCGCGCCCCGCCGCCGGATAGAATCAGACCTGTGACCGGTTCAGCTGGACGCATTGCATCACTCCATGTGGGATTGGGTCGTGCCGTCAGCGGCGCTTTTCGTACAGTTTGGGTTCACCCGGCGGCCGGCTCTTGAAGCGACGGTGGGTCCACAAGTATTGCTCGGGGCATTCACGGACCGACGCTTCCACCCATTGATTGATACGCAGGCAATCGATTTCGTCGGTGTCGCCAGGAAAGTCGCTCAACGGTGGGTGAATCACCAGACGATAGCCGCTGCCGTCCGCCAGCCGCTCCTGGGTAAACGGCACGACCAGGGCCTTGCCCAAGCGGGCAAACTTGCTGGTGGCGGTGACCGTCGCGGCCTGAATCCCGAACAACGGTACGAAGATGCTCTGCTTGGCGCCGTAGTCCTGGTCCGGCGCATACCAGATCGCCCGGCCAGCCCGCAGCAGCTTGAGCATGCCGCGTACGTCTTCGCGCTCGACTGCCAGGGAATCCAGATTGTGCCGCTCGCGCCCGCGACGCTGGATGAAGTCGAATAACGGATTACCGTGCTCCCGGTACATACCGTCAATGGTGTGCTTCTGTCCCAGCAAAGCAGCGCCGATTTCCAGGGTGGTGAAATGCAGGGCCATGAGAATCACGCCCTTTCCTTCCTGTTGCGCCTGCTTGAGGTGCTCCAGGCCTTCGACGTGGGCCAGGCGCGCCAACCGCGGTTTGCTCCACCACCAGCTCATGGCCATTTCGAAAAAGGCGATGCCGGTGGAGGCAAAATTTTCCTTGAGCAAACGTTTACGTTCCTCGGCGGACTTTTCCGGGAAGCACAATTGCAGGTTTCGCGCGGCAATGCGTCGACGCTCACCGGCCACCCGGTACATAAACGCGCCAAGGACACGGCCAACCCCCAGCAACACCCGGTATGGCAACTGCACGATCAGCCACAGCAGACCGAGTCCCAGCCAAAGCAGCCAGAAACGCGGATGAAAAAATACAGCTCGAAAACGCGGGCGATCCATTACAGATTCCGGTAAAGACAAGGGCCGCGCATTCTACAACGGTTCGACTCGGCTTGCGGCTAGCAGATGTTCTCGCTATAAGTCTCGACACTTTTCGTGACAAGCCGCTTTGCCGACCATGAGCCAAAATGAATCGCTAGACCAAGATCCCGTGTTCCAGCTGAAAGGCAGCATGCTCGCCATTACCGTGCTGGAACTGGCCCGCAACGACCTCGACGCCCTGGACCGCCAACTCGCCGCCAAGGTTGCCCTGGCACCGAACTTCTTCAACAACGCCCCGCTGGTGCTGGCCCTGGATAAATTGCCCGCAGGCCAAGGCGCCGTTGATCTGCCCGGATTGATGCGTGTGTGCCGCCAACATGGACTGCGCACCCTGGCTATTCGCGCCAGCCGCATTGAAGACATTGCCGCAGCCATCGCCATTGAACTGCCAGTATTGCCACCGTCCGGTGCCCGCGAGCGTGCGCTCGACCCGATGGAAGGCGAAATCAAGAAAAAAACCGAAAAACCACCCGAGCCGACGATCAAGCCGACAAAGATCATCACCTCTCCCGTACGCGGCGGACAGCAGATTTACGCCCAGGGCGGCGACCTGGTGGTGATTGCTCCAGTCAGTCCCGGTGCGGAACTTCTCGCCGATGGAAACATCCATGTATACGGCCCAATGCGCGGACGCGCACTGGCCGGCATCAAGGGTGATACCAAGGCGCGTATTTTTTGCCAGCAGTTGACCGCTGAACTCGTGTCCATCGCAGGCCAGTACAAGGTTTCAGAAGATTTGCGCCGCGATCCGCTGTGGGGAGCCGGGGTCCAGGTCAACCTGTCGGGCGATGTGTTGAACATCATCCGTCTTTAACGGATACTGCCGCATTTTCCAAGCATCTCTAGACTCTGATAGCAAAGCGAAAACGGCAAGATTTGAGTAGGAGTGATTAACAAGCGAAGTTGACCTTCGGGTAAGTCGCAGTTTTTCACCTTCATTCCTACACAGGCTGTCCGCCTGCGGCGAGTTTCAAGAGATGTTTTTCAGGGACTGGAAAGTCCTTTTTCCTTAGGGGTGAAACACCTTGGCCAAGATTCTCGTGGTTACATCCGGCAAGGGTGGTGTGGGTAAGACCACCACCAGCGCCGCTATCGGTACCGGCCTCGCATTGCGCGGCCACAAGACAGTTATCGTCGACTTCGACGTCGGTCTGCGTAACCTCGACCTGATCATGGGTTGCGAGCGTCGCGTGGTGTATGACTTCGTCAATGTGGTCAATGGCGAAGCCAACCTGCAACAGGCCCTGATCAAGGACAAGCGCCTTGAGAACCTGTATGTACTGGCCGCCAGCCAGACCCGTGACAAAGAAGCGCTGACCAAGGAAGGCGTGGAAAAAGTCCTGATGGAACTCAAGGAAACCTTTGAGTACGTCGTGTGCGACTCCCCCGCCGGCATCGAGACCGGTGCTCACCTGGCAATGTACTTCGCCGATGAAGCCATCGTCGTGACCAACCCGGAAGTCTCCTCGGTACGTGACTCGGACCGCATGCTGGGCCTGCTGGCCAGCAAATCGCGCCGCGCCGAAAAGGGTGAAGAAGCGATCAAGGAGCACCTGCTGCTGACCCGCTACAACCCTGAGCGCGTGAGCAAGGGTGAAATGCTGGGCGTTGAAGACGTCAAAGATATTCTCGCCGTGACCTTGCTCGGTGTGATTCCCGAGTCCCAGGCTGTGCTCAAGGCTTCCAACCAAGGCGTTCCGGTCATTCTTGACGACCAGAGCGATGCCGGCCAGGCGTACAGCGATGCTGTCGATCGCCTGTTGGGCAAGACCGTGGAACATCGCTTCCTCGACGAAAAGAAGAAGGGATTCTTCGAGCGTATCTTTGGAGGCAACTAAACAATGAAATTTCTCGACTTCTTTCGTGCCAGCAAAAAGCCAAGTACCGCGTCGGTAGCGAAAGAGCGTCTACAGATCATCGTGGCGCATGAACGCGGCCAACGCAGCACCCCGGATTACCTGCCAGCCTTGCAGAAGGAACTGGTCGAAGTGATCCGCAAGTACGTCAATATCGGTAACGACGACGTGCATGTAGCCCTGGAAAACGACGGCAGCTGCTCGATTCTGGAACTCAATATCACCCTGCCTGATCGTTGATCGAACCGGTAGTCGCCACGGCGGCTCCGCTATCTGGCTTTCCTGTAGGAGCGAGCCTGCTCGCGAAGAACCTGAGGAGACCGCGTTTATCCTGAATGAACGCGCGGCCCTTGAGTTTTTTCGCAAGCAAGCTCGCTCCTACAGAGGAGCCAAATAGCGGAGCCGCCGTTGGCGTTTGTTACGAGGCTGTTTAATGCCGCTGTCCAATATCCACATTCTTCACCAGGACACCGCCGTCCTGGTGGTGAACAAGCCAACCCTGCTGCTGTCGGTGCCGGGTCGTGCCGATGACAACAAAGACTGCCTGATCACGCGCCTGCAGGAAAACGGCTACCCCGAAGCCCGCATCGTCCATCGCCTGGACTGGGAAACGTCGGGCATCATCCTGCTTGCGCGGGATGCCGATACCCATCGCGAACTGTCTCGCCAGTTCCATGACCGCGAAACCGAAAAGGCCTACACCGCCTTGTGCTGGGGCCAGCCGCAGCTGGACAGCGGCAGCATCGACCTGCCGTTACGCTACGATCCGCCGACCAAACCGCGTCACGTGGTGGACCATGAATTCGGCAAGCACGCCCTGACCTTCTGGAAAGTGCTGGAGCGCCATGGCGACTGGTGCCGGGTTGAACTGACGCCGATTACCGGACGCTCGCACCAACTGCGCGTACATATGTTGTCCATCGGTCATCCGTTGCTGGGCGACGGTTTGTATGCCCACGAACAAGCCCTGGCCGCCTGGCCGCGCCTGTGCCTGCACGCGAGCATGTTGAGCTTCACCCATCCGCAAAGCGGCGAACGCCTGCGCTTCGAGTGCCCCGCACCGTTCTAAAGCTGAACACCGTCAAATGTGGGAGCGGGCTTGCTCGCGATGGCGGTGTACCAGTCGACATCTCAATTGACTGAGCCACCGCCATCGCGAGCAAGCCCGCTCCCACACTCGATCTGCGTCACTTCTCGCCACCGAGCCAAACCAATACGGTAAACTCGCGCCATTGCTGTCTGGAGCTACTTATGCGCGAAGCGTTGAACCAAGGCCTGATCGACTTTCTCAAGGCCTCCCCCACTCCCTTTCATGCCACCGCGGCCCTCGCCCAGCGCCTGGAAGCCGCCGGTTTCCAGTCTCTTGACGAGCGCGAGACCTGGACCACCGAGGCCAACGGTCGCTATTACGTAACCCGTAACGACTCTTCGATCATTGCCTTCAAACTAGGCCGGCATGCCCCGCTGCAGGGCGGTATCCGATTGGTCGGCGCCCATACCGATAGCCCGTGCCTGCGTGTCAAGCCGCAACCGGAGCTGCAGCGCCAGGGTTTCTGGCAACTGGGCGTGGAAGTCTATGGCGGCGCGTTGCTTGCACCGTGGTTCGACCGCGACCTCTCCCTGGCGGGCCGCGTGACCTTCCGCCGCGACGGCAAGGTCGAAAGCCAGTTGATCGACTTCAAGCTACCTATCGCCACCATCCCCAACCTGGCCATTCACCTGAACCGCGAGGCCAATCAGGGCTGGGCGATCAATCCCCAGACCGAGCTGCCGCCAATCCTCGCGCAGTTTGCCGGTGACGAGCGCGTGGATTTCCGTGCGGTGCTCACCGACCAATTGGCCCGCGAGCATGGACTGAATGCCGATGTGGTGCTCGACTATGAACTGAGCTTCTACGACACTCAGGACGCTGCCGTCATCGGCCTGCACGGCGACTTTATTGCCGGCGCACGCCTGGACAACCTGCTGTCGTGCTACGCCGGCCTGCAAGCCTTGCTCACCGCCGAAACCGATGAGACGTGCGTCCTGGTCTGCAATGACCACGAAGAAGTCGGTTCCTGCTCGGCGTGCGGCGCCGACGGTCCGATGCTGGAACAGACCCTACGTCGCCTGTTACCCGAAGGTGATGAGTTCGTACGCACCATTCAGAAATCGCTGCTGGTGTCCGCCGATAATGCTCACGGCATCCACCCGAACTACGCCGACAAGCACGATGCCAACCATGGCCCGAAACTGAATGCCGGCCCGGTGATCAAGGTCAACAGCAACCAGCGCTACGCCACCAACAGCGAAACCGCCGGTTTCTTCCGCCACCTGTGCATGGCCGAGGAGGTTCCGGTACAGAGCTTCGTGGTGCGCAGCGACATGGGTTGTGGATCGACCATCGGCCCGATCACCGCCAGCCACCTCGGCGTGCGCACCGTGGACATCGGCCTGCCGACCTTCGCCATGCATTCGATTCGCGAGCTGTGCGGCAGCCATGACCTGGCGCACCTGGTGAAAGTGCTGAGCGCGTTTTATGCGAGTCGCGACCTGCCCTGACGAGGTTCCCCTCGCCGCTGTCGATCCCCGATGGAGCCCGACAGCGGCGACGCATTATTCGATCAGTTGCGCATTGCGCAGTGCACGCAATGCCGCGAGCCAACGCGGATCCTGCTTGTAATCAGTAGACGCAATGGCTTGACCGCGCATCCGCGCAATCCGTGCCGACGGCGTGACTTTCATGCGCTGAGCGGCGCTCAGCGCCAATTCGGCGGCGGCGCGGTCGTTGCACACCAGTCCCATGTCGCAACCGGCCGTCAGGGCCGCCTCGATGCGGCTGGCGGCATCACCCACCACGTGAGCGCCGGCCATGGACAGATCATCACTGAAAATCACCCCGTCGAACTGCAATTCGCCACGCAGGATGTCCTGCAGCCAGCGGCGCGAGAAACCGGCAGGCTGGTTATCGACCTGCGGGTAGATGACGTGAGCCGGCATGACAGCTGCCAGTTGCTTGCTCAAGCGAGCGAACGGCACCAGATCGCTGGCGCGGATCTGCTCCAGGCTGCGCTCATCATTGGGAATGGCGACGTGAGAATCCGCCTCGGCCCAGCCATGCCCCGGAAAATGCTTGCCGGTGGCCGCCATGCCAGCGCTGTTCATGCCCCGGATAAAGGCGCCAGCCAATAGCGCGGCACGTTGCGGATCGCTTTCGAACGAGCGCGTGCCGACGACGGCACTGCGCTGGAAATCCAGATCCAGCACCGGGGCAAAACTCAGATCCAGACCGACAGCCAGCACTTCTGTCGCCATGACCCAGCCGCATTGCTCGGCCAGGAATTCGGCATCCGGATTGTCAGCCAAGGCGCGCATGGCCGGCAAACGGACAAAACCCTGGCGCAAACGCTGCACCCGTCCACCCTCCTGATCGACTGCCAGCAACACGTCAGGACGCACGGCCCGAACGGCTGCGCTTAATTCACGCACCTGGCGCGGATGTTCGATGTTGCGCGCAAAAATGATCAGCCCGCCCACTTCAGGTTGACGCAACAAATGGCGATCCTCAGCCGTCAACCAGGTACCGGCGACATCCACCATCAAAGAGCCTTGCAGGGCAGCAGTCATAAATTTTCCTTAAATAGCGCGCGCACCCCATCGCATCGCCAGGTGCAGGCCTGGCAATGGACACTCACGAAGAGCGATGGAGTGTGGATAATCATCTGAAATCGGCATGGACCGCTAGCTTAGCGGATGCCAGCAGCCACGCCCACCCGGAAGCGGTCAAACCTTGGCAACGGTGGGCACGGACTTGCTGCGTGGGCGCAGTTGTGCGGCCGCCATCGCTTGATCGGTCACACCGGTTTGCGCACGCATGCCGGCGGCAAGGAACGGCACCATCAGGCGCATGACCTGCTCGATCGATGTATTGACGCCAAAGTCAGTTTCGGCAATCGCCCGCAAGGCCTTGATCCCCGACATGCTGAACGCCGCGGCACCCAGCATGAAATGCACGCGCCAGAACAACTCAATCGGTGGAATGCGAGGGGCGGCTTCATTCACCAGTAACATGTAACGGCGGAATACTTTGCCGTACATATCCTCCAGATAACGCCGCAGGTGACCCTGGCTCTGACTGAAGGCCAGGCCCAGCAGACGCATGAAAATAGACAGGTCGTTGCCGCTGCGTGGCTGCACCACCAGCGCTTGCTCGACCAGGATCTCCAGCAGCTCTTCCAGGCTCGGCTTATGGTCCGGCTTGGCCTGGCGACGCTCCAGTTCACGATCGAGGCTGACACAGAACGGCCCCAGAAAACGTGAAAACACCGCCTGGATCAAGGCTTTTTTCGAACCGAAATGGTAGTTCACCGCAGCGAGGTTGACCCCAGCCTTGCTGGTGATCAGCCGCAATGAAGTTTCAGCAAATCCCTTTTCCGCGAACAACTGCTCGGCAGCATCAAGAATGCGTTCAACGGTTTCCGACTGGGCCATGGCTACTCCGCCTGACAAACACTTGTTTGAAACATACGTTTCACTTAGTGCAATGTCAAGCCTGCGCAGGCGTTTTCCGGCTGCTCAGTCAGCCGTTCGGCGCTTATTTAATCACATCTTCCGGGCATGTAGGCAGCACTCTCCACAGGCGCTTGAAGCGCTGACGGATGACCGTCCGGCGGCGTTAGGAAAAACGGTGATTGCCAAGCGCGATTCACTGTATATAATCCCAGTCACTGTATAAAAAGACAGAGCGATCAACATGCTAAAACTGACGCCACGCCAAGCTGAGATTCTCGCTTTTATCAAGCGCTGCCTCGACGATAACGGCTATCCGCCGACCCGCGCCGAAATTGCATTGGAACTGGGCTTCAAGTCCCCCAATGCGGCCGAAGAACACCTGAAGGCCCTGGCACGCAAAGGTGCAATCGAAATGACGCCTGGAGCCTCCCGAGGCATTCGCATTCCCGGCTTCGAGGCCAAGGCTGACGAGTCGACATTGCCGATCATCGGTCGTGTCGCTGCCGGCGCGCCCATCCTGGCGCAACAGCACGTCGAAGAATCCTGCAACATCAACCCGACGTTCTTTCATCCCCGGGCTGATTACCTGTTGCGGGTACACGGCATGAGCATGAAGGATGTCGGCATTTTTGACGGCGACCTGCTCGCCGTCCATACCACTCGCGAAGCCCGCAATGGCCAGATTGTCGTGGCGCGCATCGGTGACGAGGTCACAGTCAAGCGCTTCAAGCGCGAAGGCAGCAAGGTCTGGCTTCTGGCCGAAAACCCCGAGTTCGCACCCATAGAAGTGAACCTGAAAGATCAGGATCTGGTGATAGAAGGCTTGAGTGTCGGCGTTATTCGCCGCTAACGGAGGCATCATGCAGTTCCCACACGCCCAGCAACACACACAACTGCCGCTGTTCGAGGCCTTCATGGCCCAGCCGCTGGCACCCATCCTCAAGGAAACAGTTGAATCCCCCTGGATCAACGAACCCGAGGTATTCAGTGAATTGTCGTTGCGCGGCGCGGCCGGGAACTGCCTGAGCTTGCTCGCCCCTATTCTTCGTGAATTGAGCCAGGAGCAGGACGCTCGATGGCTGACCCTGATCGCACCTCCTTCCAGCCTGACCCAGGCCTGGTTGCGGGATGCCGGCCTGAACCGCGAGCGCATCCTGCTGTTGCAGCCTCGGGGCACTCAGAGTGCACAGCAATTGGCGTGCGAAGCCTTGCGCCTGGGGCGTAGCCACACTGTGGTCAGTTGGTTGAATCCATTGAGCCCCACAGCCAAACAGCAACTGACCAGCGCTGCTCGCATTGGCGATGCACAAAGCTTGAATATTCGATTGGGATAAACCCTGGAGCGACGCGCAATGCGTATCCAGGCATCCGCTCAAAGACCGTCCGATTGCAGCCCTGACACTGAGTCAGTGCCTGCGATGGACGCAAGGCTTCTACGGGGTTGAGAAGCCGACGTGTAAGGTTAAACGCAAAAAAAACCGACAAGCGGACTCAGTGAAGTACGCGTGCACCGTCTTCTTTTTCCGGTTCATCACCTTCGGCAAGACGCCCGGCCATCTGTACACCGACGCTCAACATGGCCTTTGCTATTTCTACATGCTGACCTTGCAGGAATGCTTTAGCATCCTCGGAAAAGTCCAGAGTCACCAGAGAACCCTCGTCCTCAGCCCTGCGCAGCTCAATTCGGCCGTCGGGCAATTCAACAATTTCCAAAAAGGACGTTGGCATAAAAGTCTGTTCTCCACGAAAGGCCGGGATTATATCAGTCTTGTGGCAAGCCGGCTCGCCACACTAAGGGTCAACGTCCGCCCCCCGATGATCGTCAGCCGATCAGCACTCGTTCAATCCATCCCGAAAGCGGATCGCGAGCTTTTTCAGTTCCTGGCGCCAGCTCTCAAGCTCTTCGCGGCTCAGGGGCACTGGCTCCTCCTCGTCCATCGAAACGGCCACGATCAACGGCTGAGTGACATCACCCTTGGGAATATGGGGAATACGTGGCGGCTGGAACATGTCGCTATGTGCCTTGAGCAGGCGCGCGACCCAGCTGTCGGGGCTCTGAGCCATTTCCACCAGCTCGGCCAGCTCGGGAATGGCCGTGCTCTCCAGGACCTCACGACTCATGATGGTTTCCGCTCGGGGCGCGCCGGCCTGAGGCAAGCGGTAGAACCCGGCGATTTCATGGCACAGACCCAGCAAGGCGCCATAGAGGTGAAACAACGCCGACTCACGCCCCGCCTGTACCAATGCGATGGCATTCATCTCCTTCCCTTCCTCGGCACGACCCAGGGCTTCCAGGGCCAAGCCCGCGAAATAGATTTTCTGGTTGGTACGGGTATAGAGCTCGTTGGCCATGACGGCAATCTCCACAACGAAAGAGGCGTGATGCTGGCTATGCAGGAGCGCGCTTGCTCACGAAAAAACCGATAGCCCCACGGGGTGTCAGGTTTTGTGCATCATCGTTAACGACCTTCGCGAGCAAGAACCAGGCGTCCCCTCGCACCTACAGTAGACCATGGCCGCCAGCACCGGCCGCCATGGTCTCTCTGAGGCTAGCGGATCAGGCGCCCTGGCGCTTGTCCTCGACCTTCCACTTGCCGCCGTCGTAGAACGCCTTCCAACCGGTAGGCTTGCCATCCACTTCGGTCTGCACGTACTGCTCCTTGGTCTTGCGGCTGTAGCGGATCACCGCCGGGCGACCGTCGGGGTCCTTCTTCGGCGCTTCACAAAGGAAGTGGTACTTGGGATCGATTTCATCCTTGTGCGGCACGATTTCCAGCACCAGCGGCGCACGGGTCTCACGATTTTTCGGGAACTGGCTGGCGGCCAGGAACAGGCCGGAAGCGCCGTCACGCAGAATGTAAGTGTCGTTGACCTTCTCGCACTTGAGTTCGGGCATCTTCACCGGGTCCATCTTCGGCGGCGCCGCATCACCACTTTTCAGCAGTTTGCGGGTGTTCTTGCACGTCGGGTTGGTGCAACCGAAGAACTTGCCGAATCGGCCCGTCTTGAGCTGCATCTCACTGCCGCACTTGTCGCACTCCAGGCTCGGACCTTCGTAGCCCTTGATGCGGTAAGTGCCTTCCTCGATCTCGTAGCCGTTGCAATCCGGATTGTTACCGCAGATGTGCAGTTTGTGCTTCTCATCCAGCAGATAGGCGTCCATCGCGGTGCTGCAGATCGGGCAACGGTGCTTGCCACGCAGTACCAGCGACTCGGATTCACCTTCGTCATCGGCTGCGATTTCATCGCCCGGCACCAGGTTGACGGTGGCCTTGCAACGCTCTTTCGGCGGCAAGCTGTAACCCGAGCACCCCAGGAACACGCCGGTAGACGCGGTGCGGATCTGCATCGGACGCCCACAGGTCAGGCACGCAATATCCGTCATCACCGGCTGATTGGCGCGCATGCCGCTGTCTGGGCTTTCCGCCACTTCGAGCTTCTTCTTGAAGTCGCCGTAGAACTCGTCGAGCACGTTTTTCCAGTCGCGCTCGCCCTGGGCCACATCATCGAGGTTCTCTTCCATGCCGGCGGTAAAACCGTAGTCCATCAGGTTGGAGAAACTCTCGGAGAGTCGTTCAGTGACGATATCGCCCATCTTTTCCGAATAGAAACGACGGTTGTGCAGGGCCACATAACCACGGTCCTGGATGGTGGAGATGATCGCCGCGTAGGTCGAAGGACGACCGATGCCGCGTTTTTCCATCTCCTTGACCAGACTGGCTTCCGAATAACGCGCCGGTGGCTTGGTGAAATGCTGGGACGGATCAAGCTTGATCAACTTCAGCACGTCACCCTGGGCCATGTCCGGGAGCACGTCGTCATCGCCCGGCTTGGCGATTTGCGGCATCACACGGGTGTAGCCGTCGAACTTGAGGATGCGCCCCTTGGCACGCAACTCGAAGTCCCCGGCACCGACACTGACGGTGGTGGACAGGTATTGCGCCGGCAGCATCTGGCAGGCGAGGAACTGGCGCCAGATCAGCTCGTAGAGGCGCTCAGCGTCGCGCTCCATGCCGCTCAGCTTGCTTGGCTCGGTATTGGCGTCGGACGGACGAATCGCTTCGTGAGCCTCTTGTGCGCCTTCCTTGCTGCTGTAGACGTTCGGGGATTCCGGCAGGTACTTCTTGCCGAATTCGCCTTCGATATACGTACGCGCCATCGCCACCGCGTCCACCGAAAGGTTGGTGGAGTCGGTACGCATGTAAGTGATGTAGCCTGCTTCATACAAACGCTGGGCCATCATCATGGTCTTCTTCACCCCAAAGCCCAGGCGGTTGCTCGCGGCCTGTTGCAGGGTGGAGGTGATGAACGGCGCCGAGGGCTTGCTGCTGGTCGGCTTGTCTTCGCGCTTGACGATGCTGTAGCTGGACGCCTTGAGCTTGTCCAGTGCCGCCATGGCCTGGGCTTCGTTGAGCGGCTTGAAGGCCTCGCCCTTCTCGCGAGCCACGTCAAAGCGCACGGTAGCGCCCTTGGCGGTACCCAGGTCAGCGTGGACTTCCCAGTACTCTTCCGGAATGAACGCGCGAATCTCGCGCTCACGCTCGACCACCAGCTTCACCGCGACCGATTGCACACGGCCGGCGGACAGGCCACGGGCAATCTTCGCCCACAACAGCGGCGAGACCATATAGCCCACCACGCGGTCGAGGAAACGCCGCGCCTGCTGGGCATTGACGCGATCGATGTCCAGTTCGCCCGGCTTGGAAAAGGCTTCCTGGATGGCCTTCTTGGTGATTTCGTTGAACACCACACGCTTGTAACGGCTGTCATCGCCGCCAATGGCTTCCCGCAGGTGCCAGGCAATGGCTTCCCCTTCGCGGTCCAAGTCCGTCGCGAGATAGATGGTGTCAGCATCCTTGGCGAGCCGGCGCAGCTCTTCGATGACTTTTTCCTTGCCTGGCAGGATCTCGTACTTGGCTTTCCAGCCATGATCAGGATCGACACCCATGCGCGAGACCAACTGCTTGCGGGCTTTCTCTTTCGGCGAGAGCACCGGACCTTCGCCCGCAGCCGCCTTGCCGCGCTTGGCGGCAGGCTCCTTGCTGGCGCTCGCCGAGCCGCTCGTGGGCAAGTCGCGGATATGGCCGATACTCGACTTCACCACGTACTCGTTGCCCAAGTACTTGTTGATGGTCTTGGCCTTAGCCGGGGATTCCACAATGACCAGCGATTTGCCCATGGATCGGAAAATTCCTGAATTCGAGAAGTGAAAGGCGGTTGGCGCCTGACGCGGCAACGCTATATATAGTGGCAACAGAGTGAGGTCAAGCGCAGCAACCTGCGCGACCTGCCGTCATTGCCCTGAAAAAAGGCTGGGTTCGGCCTGGATCAAAGCAAAGCGCGGGACCTGTTCGCCGTCAACCTCGACCGTCTCCAGGAACATGCTCAAGGGACGTACCCAAAAACCGTAATCGCCATACAGTGCTTGATAAAACACCACTTGCTCTTCAGTCTCGGAATGTCGCGCGAGATTAAAAACGCGGTACTGCGGACCTTTGTAATGCCGGTAGAGGCCTGGTTCGACTTTCATGCTCTGGCGCCTCACAAATCTTGTTAAAAAAAAATATAAAAAAATCCCAAAAAACAAAAACCGGGGCACTGGGCCCCGGCTTCCATCACCGTAACGCTTAAACGCGTTCGAAGACGGTCGAGATGCCTTGGCCGAGACCAATGCACATGGTGGCTACCCCGAGGTTGCCGCCATTTTGCTTCATCACGTTCAGCAAAGTGCCGGAGATACGCGCACCGGAACACCCGAATGGGTGACCCAGGGCAATCGCGCCGCCGTGCAGGTTAACCTTCTCATTCATCTTGTCGAGTACTTTCAGATCTTTCAACACTGGCAGGGCCTGTGCAGCGAAAGCTTCGTTGAGCTCGAAGAAGTCGATGTCGGAGATGCTCAGACCCGCGCGCTTCAGTGCTTTTTGTGTGGCCGGTACAGGACCATAGCCCATGATCGCGGGATCCACACCCGCCACCGCCATCGAGCGGATCACCGCCAGCGGTTGAATGCCCAGGTCCTGGGCACGCTGGGCCGACATCACGATCATGCACGAGGCACCATCGGTGATCTGCGACGAAGTACCGGCCGTCACGGTGCCGCCCTTTGGATTGAAGGCCGGCTTCAAGGCCGCCAGGCTTTCCAGGGTGGTGTCCGGACGAATGGTTTCGTCGTAGTCGAACAGTTTCAGGAAACCGTTCTCGTCGTAGCCGTTCATCGGGATGATCTCATCCTTGAACTTGCCTTCCACGGTTGCCTTGTGGGCAAGCTGGTGGGAACGCAGGCCAAAGGCGTCCTGGGCTTCGCGGGTGATGCCGTGCATCTTGCCAAGCATTTCCGCGGTCAGGCCCATCATGCCCGAGGCTTTCGCCGCGTACAGCGACATGTGCGGGTTCGGGTCGACACCGTGCATCATGCTGACGTGGCCCATGTGCTCCACGCCACCGACCACGAATACATCACCGTTGCCGGTCATGATTGCCTGGGCGGCAGTGTGCAGCGCACTCATGGAGGAGCCGCACAGGCGGCTGACGGTCTGGCCGGCAGCGGTGTGCGGGATCTGGGTCATCAGCGACGCCATGCGTGCGATGTTCCAGCCTTGCTCCAGGGTCTGGTTGACACAGCCCCAGATCACGTCTTCGACTTCGTTCGGGTCGACCTTGACGTTGCGCTCCAGCAGTTTGCTGATCAGGTGCGCCGACATGTCCTCGGCACGGGTGTTGCGGTGCATGCCGCCCTTGGAGCGGCCCATCGGCGTACGACCGAAGTCGACAATCACGACGTCTCTTGGATTCAAGCTCATAAATATTCTCGCTCTAGTCGTTTGGGCGCTTAACCGAAGAAGCTCTGGCCGTTCTTGGCCATCTCACGCAGCTTCGCGGTCGGGTGGTACAGCGGGCCCAAATCAGCGTATTGATCAGCCAGGGCAACGAACTCGGCCACACCGATCGAGTCGATGTAACGCAGTGCACCACCACGGAATGGAGGGAAACCAATACCGTAGACCAGGCCCATGTCGGCTTCGGCTGCGGTTTCGACAATGCCGTCTTCCAGACAGCGCACGGTTTCCAGGCACAGGGCGATCATCATCCAGTTGATGATGTCCTCGTCGGACACCTCACGCTGTTCGTAGACAATCGGCGCGAGCACTTCATGCACCGAAGGATCGGCGACTTTCTTCTGCTTGCCCTTCTTGTCGGTCTCGTAGGCGTAGAAACCCTTGCCATTCTTCTGGCCCAGGCGCTTGGCTTCGTAGAGCGCGTCGACAGCCGAACGGCGGTCGTCTTGCATGCGGTCCGGGAACCCTTCAGCCATTACGTCGCGACCGTGGTGGCCGGTGTCGATGCCGACCACGTCCATCAGGTACGCCGGGCCCATTGGCCAGCCGAATTTTTCCATGACCTTGTCAATGCGCACGAAGTCCACGCCGGCGCTGACCAACTTGGCGAAACCGCCGAAGTACGGAAACAGTACACGGTTAACGAGAAAGCCTGGGCAATCGTTGACGACGATCGGGTTCTTGCCCATTTTCTTGGCGTAAGCCACGGTGGTGGCAACGGCCAGCTCACTGGACTTCTCGCCACGGATCACTTCCACCAGCGGCATCATGTGCACCGGGTTGAAGAAGTGCATGCCGACGAAGTTTTCCGGACGCTTGAGGGCCTGGGCCAGCAAGGTGATGGAGATGGTCGAGGTGTTGGACGCCAGAATGGTGTCTTCCTTGACCTGGGCTTCGACTTCAGCAAGTACCGCCTGCTTGACCTTCGGGTTCTCGACAACCGCTTCGACCACCAGGTCGACGTGACCGAAGTCGCCGTAGGACAAGGTAGGACGAATGCCGTTAAGCACTTCAGCCATTTTCGCAGCGGTCATGCGGCCTTTATCAACGCGGCCCACCAACAGTTTGGCGGCTTCCGCCAGACCCTGCTCGATCCCGTGTTCGTTGATGTCTTTCATCAGGATCGGCGTGCCTTTGGACGCCGACTGATAAGCGATACCGCCACCCATGATGCCGGCGCCGAGTACGGCAGCCTGCTTCACGTCCTTGGCGATTTCGTCGTAGGCCTTGGCTTTTTTCTTCAGCTCCTGATCGTTCAGGAACAGGCCGATCAAGCTCTGCGCGGCAGAAGTCTTGGCCAGTTTGACGAAGCCGGCCGCTTCAACTTCCAGCGCCTTGTCACGACCGAAGTTCGCAGCTTTCTGGATGGTCTTGATGGCTTCGACAGGCGCCGGGTAGTTCGGACCGGCCTGGCCCGCGACAAAGCCCTTGGCGGTCTCGAACGACATCATTTGTTCGATGGCGTTGAGCTTGAGTTTTTCCAGCTTCGGCTGACGCTTGGCCTTGTAGTCAAATTCGCCGCTGATGGCGCCCTTGATCAGGTTCAGTGCCGCTTCTGCCAGTTTCTCGGGAGCCACCACAGCATCCACTGCGCCGACTTTCAGTGCGTCTTCAGCACGGTTTTCCTTACCCGCGGCGATCCACTCGATGGCGTTGTCGGCACCGATGATACGCGGCAGGCGCACGGTACCGCCGAAGCCTGGGTAGATGCCCAGCTTGACTTCCGGCAGGCCGATTTTTGCACTGCTGGCCATGACTCGGAAATCCGCGGCCAGGCACATTTCCAGACCGCCGCCCAGCGCGATGCCATTGATCGCGGCAACAGTCGGTACGTTAAGGTCTTCGAAATCGCTGAAAATCTTGTTGGCTTCGAGGTTGCCAGCCACAAGCTCGGCATCGGGCAGCTTGAAGTTGTCGACGAATTCAGTGATGTCGGCGCCGACGATAAACACGTCTTTGCCACTGGAAACGATCACGCCCTTGACCGACGCATCTGCTTTGATGGTGTCTACGGCCTGACGCAATTCATTCAGGGTTAGACGGTTGAACTTGTTGACGGACTCACCCTTGAGGTCGAATTTCAATTCGACGATGCTACTTTCAAGAGCCTTAACCGTGATGGCTTTACCTTCGTAAATCATCAACTGATCTCCACGATATGGAAGCTGAACAGTACACGTCGGACGCAGGCCTCAGCGTAAACACTGACGTTACCGTCGATGCTAACGCCAATTCGCCAGGCACACCCGCCAACGCGATAGTCGGGATTCTGTACGAATCGTCTGAAAGACAAACGCTCAATTCATACGCCCGTTTGATTTGGGTACGTCACCTTCATCCAATTAACGACAATTGTCAATCGCTCGAAAGGGCTGTGAAAGCGCGACTTTGCAGTCACTTCGCAACCGCCGCGCCAGATCAATAGGCAGCCATTCACACAATCAATAATCAGATAAATACACGCACGAGCTGTACGACAACGGATATCCGCTCTTGCTTTTCTGTAGGAGCGAGCTTGCGCGCGAAAAAGCTCGAGAACCCCACGCTCCCCCTGAATGCCCGCGTTATCCTCGACGATTTTCGCAAGCAAGGGTTGGGCGCTCCCTCGCGCCTACAATGAGGCTGCGTCACGCCAGCGCCTTGAGCACCGCATTGATATCCTGCAACACGCTCAGCTCGCCCTTCTCGCCCCAACATAGCGCGATCATTTGCTTGTCCGCCTCGACCTTGTAGACATTGGCCGGCAGCGTTGCAAAATGCGGCAACAACTTTTCATCAACACACACTTCCTGCCACTGGTTGACCCACACACCCGGCTCCAACTGCCAATAACTCCAGGTCATAGGCTTGTTCCCGCGCCGTGGCCGATGGTACTGCGCACAAGGGCTCGGCGGCTCTTGCTTGAGCCAGTGCGGCCATTCCTGGGGCGTCAGTTGCATGGCCAGACCGATGCGCCGCGCCTCCATGCGTAGCGCCATGCGTCCGCTCTGATGACGCGAGGGACGCAACCATGCCAAGGGGCTCAGAACCACCACGAGGATTGACACCACTATCCAGACCGTCATATGTGTACTCCCGAATTTCTAGATGAGCGGATTTGACCTGACGCAACCCCATCCGCTTGAAAGCAGCCATACTGAACTTATTGCAGTCCCCTGGAGGAACGCCTCATGCCCTATGAACACATCCTGGTCGCCGTGGATCTGACCGAAGAGTGCGATCCGGTGATCAAGCGCGCCGTCGGCCTGGCCGGCGACATTTCAAAGTTGTCCCTGGTGCATATCGTCGAACCCATGGCGATGGCCTTTGGCGGCGACGTGCCGATGGACCTTTCGCAATTGCAGCAACAGCAGTTCGATCAGGCCAAGGAGCGCCTTGAACGGCTGATCACCAAGTACCCGGCACTGAAAAAAGAGCAGAGCCATCTGACCTACGGCCAGCCGCGCCAGGAGATTCACCACCTTGCCAAGGAACAGAACTGCGACCTGATCGTCGTCGGCAGCCATGGTCGACACGGCCTGGCCTTGCTGCTGGGCTCCACCGCCAACGATGTATTGCACGGTGCGCCTTGCGATGTACTGGCGGTGCGACTGGTGAAAAATACTTAAGCGCGACGGCCACCAAATGTGGGAGCGGGCTTGCTCGCGAAAGCGGTCTGTCAGTTATGCATCTGGCGACTGATACAACGCTTTCGCGAGCAAGCCCGCTCCCACATTTTTCAACCGCACTTCATGTAAAAAACCCGGCGCCCATAGGAATGAGCGCCGGGTTTTTATTGGCCCTGAATCACTCAGGCATCCAGCTCGGCCCAACGTTCAACCAGCGCATCCAGCTCTTTGTTCAACTGCTCAAGAGACGCAATGACCTTTGCGGTTTCCGCCGCAGGACGCAGATAAAACCCCGCGTCAGCCATCTCAGCCTCAACCGCGGCGATCTGTTTTTCCTTGGCGTCGATATCGCCCGGCAAGGCTTCCAGTTCACGCTGCAGCTTGTAGCTGAGCTTCTTCTTGACTGCCGGCGCGGCGTCCTGGGCAGGCGCGGCTGCAGCCACCGGAGCGACCACCGCAGAGTTCAAGTCAGCCTTGCCGGACTTGCTCTCGGTCACGCCCAGCAGGCGCGGCGAGCCGCCCTGACGCAACCAGTCCTGATAACCACCGACGTACTCGCGAACCTTGCCTTCACCTTCGAAGACCAGGGTGCTGGTGACCACGTTATCGAGGAATGCCCGGTCGTGGCTGACCATCAGCACGGTGCCATTAAAGGTCAGCAAGACCTCTTCCAGCAGCTCGAGGGTTTCCACATCCAGGTCGTTGGTCGGTTCGTCGAGCACCAACAGGTTGGCTGGCTTGCTGAACAACTTGGCCAGCAACAGGCGCGCACGCTCACCGCCAGACAATGCCTTGACCGGTGTACGGGCCCGCTGCGGGCTGAACAGGAAGTCACCGAGATAGCTCAGTACGTGGCGGCTCTGGCCGTCGATGTCGATAAAGTCGCGACCTTCGGCGACGTTGTCGATTACGGTCTTTTCCAGGTCCAACTGGTGACGCAACTGGTCGAAGTAGGCCACGTCGATGCGCGTGCCCTCTTCCACCGTGCCGCTGGTCGGCTGCAGACCGCTGAGCATCAACTTGAGCAAGGTAGTCTTGCCGGTACCGTTGGCGCCCAACAGGCCGATACGGTCGCCGCGCTGCAGGACCATGGAGAAGTCCTTGATCAGGAACGGACCCTCCGGGTGATGGAAACTGACGTTTTCCAGCACCATCACCTGCTTGCCCGACTTGTCGGCGGTATCAAGCTGAATATTGGCCTTGCCGGTGCGCTCGCGACGTTCGCTGCGCTCAACGCGCAGGGCTTTCAGGGCACGCACGCGACCTTCGTTGCGGGTGCGTCGAGCCTTGATGCCCTGGCGAATCCAGACTTCTTCCTGGGCCAGTTTCTTGTCGAACAGTGCATTCGCGGTTTCTTCGGCGGCCAGGGCCGCTTCCTTGTGCACCAGGAAGCTGGCGTAATCGCCGTTCCAGTCGATCAGGCCGCCGCGATCCAGTTCCAGGATACGCGTGGCCAGGTTTTGCAGGAAGGAACGGTCGTGCGTGATAAACAGCACGGCGCCCTGGAAGTCCTTGAGGGCCTCTTCCAGCCAGGCGATTGCACCGATATCCAGGTGGTTGGTCGGCTCGTCGAGCAGCAGCAGATCCGGTTCGGAAACCAGGGCCTGGGCCAGCAGGACACGGCGACGCCAGCCGCCGGAAAGCTCTGCAAGGGTTTTATCGGCAGGCAGTTGCAGGCGGCTCAACGTGCTGTCGACCAATTGCTGCAAGCGCCAGCCGTCACGGGCTTCGAGGTCTTGCTGGACATGCATCAGCTTGTCCAGGTCGGCGTCGGTAACGATGTTCTGGCTCAGGTGATGGTATTCGGCGAGCAACGCGCCAACACCATCCAGGCCCTCGGCGACCACGTCGAACACAGTCCGTCCGTCGGCCACTGGCAGTTCTTGCGGCAATTCGCCGATCTTGAGGCCTGGGGCACGCCAAACGGAGCCTTCATCAGGCTTCTGATCGCCCTTCACCAGCTTCATCATGCTGGATTTGCCAGTGCCGTTGCGGCCGATGATGCACACCCGCTCACCACGGGCGATCTGCCAGGACACCTTGTCCAACAACGGCATAGCGCCGAAAGCAAGGGACACATCGCTGAATTTGAGCAGGGTCATGAGCTTCTCCAAAAACCGGGCGCGCATTCTACCTGAGTTGGGGGGTGAAGCGGCCGGCATTTTCATCCTTGACACGTTCTGAAGGACATTTCCCGATAACTTGGACGAAGCACCCGGCAAAGCTTTCAACGGCCGCCGGCAAAAGGCTAAGCTAGGGGCAATCAGTGTCGGCCCGCGTCGGCACTAGTCCTGATTTCTTTGCACGGACGTCTCATGCGCAGTCGCCTTTTCAGTTTCTTATCTTGCCTGCTTCTTTCTACCACCGCCGTTCAAAGCGCCCAGGCCGTGGATTTGACCACTCAACGCCAATATTACGATCAAGCCAAGCGCGCGCTGGCCAAAGGCGACAGCGGCCCCTACATGCAATACAGCCGAGCCCTGGCCGATTATCCGCTGACGCCGTACCTGGCGTACGACGAGCTCACCGCCCGTCTGAAGACCGCCAGCAATCAGGAAATCGAACAGTTCCTGGGCAAGCATGGCGATCTGCCCCAGGCCAACTGGATGAAACTGCGCTGGTTGCGCTGGCTGGCCGAGCGTGGCGAATGGCAGACGTTTGAAAAGTACTACGACGCCAAGCTTAACTTCACGGAACTGGACTGCCTCCACGGTCAATACCAACTGAGCCACAACCTCAAGGCCGAGGGTTACGCCAGCGCCGAAAAACTGTGGTTGAGCGGGAAATCCCAGCCGGCGGCCTGTGATGCGCTGTTCGCACAGTGGGCCGCCGATGGCCAACTGACCGAACAGAAACGCTGGAAGCGCACCAAATTGGCCGCCGAAGCCCGTAACTACGGCCTGGCCAACAGCCTGGTGAAAACCCTGACCACCCTCGCGCCCCAAGGTCGGCTGATGGTCGATGTCGCGCAAAAGCCTGCCTTGCTGAGCGATCCGTCACGCTTCCTGCCAGCCAGCGAAGCCATGTCCGACGCAGTCGGCCTGGGCCTTCGTCGCCTGGCTCGCCAGGATCCCGAAAAGGCCATGGCGCTGCTGGACGGTTACGCCGCCAGCATGCACTTCTCCCGTGACGAAAAAGTCTCGATTGCCCGAGAGATCGGCCTGACTCTGGCGCGCCGCTTCGACCCTCGCGCCCTTGACGTAATGACCAAGTACGACCCGGAACTGCGCGACAACACAGTCTCCGAATGGCGCCTGCGCCTGCTGTTGCGCCTGGCCCGCTGGGAAGATGCCTACCAACTGACTCGCAAGCTGCCCGAGGACCTGGCCACCACCAGTCGCTGGCGCTACTGGCAGGCCCGCGCACTGGAGCTGGCCGAACCCAAGAACCCTCAGCCCCTGGTGCTGTACAAAGACCTGGCGCGGGAGCGAGACTTCTATGGTTTCCTCGCGGCGGATCGCTCCCAGGCGCCGTATCAACTGAACAATCGCCCTTTGGTGATGAGCCAGGCGCTCCTCAATAAAGTACGTAACACCCCCGGCGTACGACGCGCCCTGGAGTTCTACGCCCGCGGCCAGATTGTCGATGGCCGTCGCGAGTGGTATCACGTCACCCGCCACTTCAACCGTGACGAAATGGTCGCCCAGGCCAAACTCGCCTACGACATGAAATGGTATTTCCCGGCGATCCGCACCATCAGCCAGGCAAAGTACTGGGACGACCTGGATATCCGCTTCCCCATGGCCCACCGCGCCACGCTGGTGCGCGAGGCCAAGGTACGTGGCCTGCATTCGAGCTGGGTGTTCGCCATTACTCGCCAGGAAAGCGCCTTCATGGACGACGCCCGCTCTGGCGTTGGCGCCACCGGCCTGATGCAACTGATGCCGGCCACCGCCAAGGAAACCGCGCGCAAGTTCAGCATTCCCCTGGCATCACCGCGACAAGTGCTGGATCCGGACAAGAACATTCAGCTCGGCACGGCGTACCTGAGCCAGGTCCACAGCCAGTTCAATGGCAACCGTGTCCTCGCCTCCGCCGCCTACAATGCCGGCCCGGGGCGCGTGCGCCAGTGGCTGCGCGGCGCCGACCACTTGAGCTTCGACGTCTGGGTAGAAAGCATTCCTTTCGACGAAACACGCCAGTACGTGCAGAACGTGCTGTCCTATTCGGTGATCTACGGTCAGAAGCTCAACTCGCCGCAACCCTTGGTGGATTGGCATGAACGCTACTTCGATGATCAGTAGGAGGGGAGCAGCTGCAAGCTGCAAGCCGCAAGCCGCAAGCTTGAAGCTTGAAGCTTGAAGCTGCTTTAAGCTTGCTCTTGCCCATCGCTAAATTGCAGCGCCGCCAGTCGCGCATACAACGGATTGCTCGCGATCAATTGCTGGTGCGTGCCTACCGCCACTAATTTGCCTTGATCCATCACCGCGATTCGATCGGCGTTTTTCACCGTCGCCAGACGATGGGCAATCACCAGCGTGGTCCGCCCATGCATCAATTGCGGTAACGCCTGCTGGATCAAGTGCTCACTCTGGGCATCGAGCGCGCTGGTGGCCTCATCCAGCAACAGAATCGGTGCGTCCACCAACAACGCACGGGCGATAGCCAAACGTTGCCGTTGACCACCGGAAAGGCCGATGCCGCCGTCGCCCAGATGCGTCTGATAACCATCCGGCATTTGCAGGATAAAGTCGTGAGCATGGGCAATACCTGCCGCCGCCTCGACTTGGGCAAAAGTGGCCGACGGGTTGCCATACCGGATGTTGTCTTCGACACTGCCGAAAAACAGCGCCGGGCTCTGGGACACAAGAGCAAAGCAACGACGCACATCCAACGGGTCCAAGTCGGTCAACGACTGGCCTTCCAGCAGCACGCGTCCTTGTTGCGGATCGTAGAAACGCAGCAACAGGTCGAAAATCGTGGATTTGCCAGCGCCGGACGGCCCGACCAAGGCCAGGGTTTCACCGGCATCAATGGTCAGGTCAAGGCCGTCGATGGCATAGCGATCGGGACGCGACGGATATGAAAATCGCAGGTCTTGCAGCTCCAGTCGACCACTGACCCGCTCGGGCAACTTGACCAGGCCGTTGTCCGGCGCCTGGATTTCATTACTCGACTGCAGCAGCTCGGCAATCCGCTCCGCCGCGCCGGCCGCCCGTTGCAACTCACCGATCACTTCGCTCAAGGTGCCAAAGGCGCTGCCGACGATCAGGCTGTAGAACACGAAGGCCGCCAGTTCGCCCCCGGAAATACGCCCGGCAATCACGTCCATGCCGCCCACCCAGAGCATTACACCCACGGCACCCAGCACCAGCATGATGACCAGAGTAATCAGCCAGGCGCGCTGGACGATACGTTTGCGCGCGGTGGCAAAGGCCTCTTCCACGGTCACCGCGAACCGTTGCTCATCCTGCGCCTGATGGTTGTATGCCTGCACGGTCTTGATCTGGCCGAGGGTCTCGGACACGTAGCTGCCGACATCGGCGATACGGTCCTGGCTCTGACGCGACAAGCTGCGCACGCGCCTGCCAAAGATAAGGATCGGCGCGAGCACCAGCGGCAGCGCCACCACGACGATGCTGGTGAGCTTGGGATTGGTGATGAACAGCAGCACCACGCCACCGATCACCATCAATGCATTGCGCAGAAACAACGACAGTGAAGAGCCGATCACCGACTGCAGCAACGTGGTGTCCGCGGTCAACCGCGACTGGATCTCGGAACTGCGGTTGTTTTCGTAGAAGCCCGGATGCAGGTAAATCAGGTGATTGAACACCTGCTGGCGGATGTCCGCGACACAGCGTTCGCCAATCCATGACACCAGGTAGAAGCGACTGAAGGTGCCCACCGCCAAGCCCAGCACCAGCACCATGAACAGACCTATGGACTGATTGAGCAGGTGCGGCGATTGGGTCATGAAGCCTTGGTCCACCAACAAACGAATGCCTTGCCCCATGGACAAAGTAATCCCGGCGGTGACGATCAGTGCCAGCAAGGCGCCCAGCGCCTGCCAACGATAAGGGGCGATAAAGCGGCTGGCCAGGCGAATGGCGCGACGTTGACGGGCAGAAAGCATGGATGACACCACCTGAGGGATACAGCCTCAAGCCTACACTGCAAATAGATGGAACTTGGGTAAATCACAATGAGTCAGGTTAATTATGCCCGGCATGAGTGGACGCTAGAAACTATCGTTCTAAAGCGAAGGTGGAAATCCCGAGTGGTTTCTGCTGGACTGGGCACTCGATCCGCTGATCTTGTAAGGAGTTGTCATAGCTCGGTCATGCGGTGGAATTAAAGTGGGAACACAACCTGATGAGGAGACAGGCATGTCCTTGCAAACCAGCAGCACTGAGAAAGTTGAAGTCATCCGCCAACCGCAACAATTGCCTTGCTCGTATATCGATGCCCAGGGCCGCGAAGTGCAGATCACTGAAGAAATGATCCAGAGCGCGTGTGCTGAACTGGACAAAAAACTGATCACGCCTGCCCGCCAAGGCTGACATACCCCAATTCGATTGAAACCGGCCTGCAGGCCTAATGTCGATCAGTTAAGCGAATGAGACATCCTGTAGGAGCGAGCTTGCTCGCGAAAAACGTCAACGATAACGCGTGCATTCTGGATAAACGCGGCGCCTTTGAGTTCTTCGCGAGCAAGCTCGCTCCTACAAAAAGCCAAGGCCGGCTTTTTTGACCTTTTTCTACGCGTGCTGCGCGCCCAACGCCGCTACGATCCTCGACAAATCCTTCGACTCACCATTGATCCGCACTTTCAAACCATCAATCTCTCTGCGCAACGGATAATGCTTGCGCAGCAGGTCGAACGCCTGGCGCTGCTCTTCCACACTTCCCACCAGGCTGCGCCGAAAATCCGCATCATCACGCCGCGGATCGTAGACACTGCGGCACAGCATGGCCAGCGCCCAGGCCGGATCCGTGTTGGCGTCCAGACTGACCTCGGCAAGCCACGGCTGCGGCAACAACTCGCTCAATTGAACGCTCGGCGCCTGCCCAAGATGCTCGCAAAACGCCTGATAGATTTGCGCGGTGCCGCGCTGCTTGCCGTCCAGGCTGTAACCGGCAATGTGCGGCGTCGCCAGTACGCACAAGTCGGCCAACTCGACGTCCACTTCGGGCTCCCCCTCCCAGACATCCAGCACCGCCTGCAAGTCTTCACGTTCCAGCAGCACCGTCTTGAGCGCAGCGTTATCCACGACCGCACCACGGCTGGCGTTGATCAGCCAGGTACCCGGTTTGAGCTGGTTCAGGCGCTGACGATCAAACAGATGCCAAGTCGAATCATGGCCGGACTTTTTCAGCGGCGTGTGCACACTGATGACATCGCACTGCTCGACAATCTGCTCCAGGCTGACGTAATCGGCGTCTTCGGCAATCTGTCGCGGTGGATCGCACACCAGCACATTCCAGCCCAGGCCCTTGAGCACCTTGACCAGTCGGCCGCCCACCTCCCCCGCGCCCACCACGCCATACGTGCGTTGATTAAGGTCCGCGCCTTCGATTTCGGCCAGGGTCAGCAGGCTGCCCAGCACATAGTCGACCACGCCACGGGCATTGCAACCCGGCGCGCTGGACCAGCGGATAGCGGCTTTTTTCAAGTAATCGAGGTCCAGGTGATCAGTGCCGATGGTGCACGTGCCGACAAAACGCACTGGCGTACCTTCAAGCAGCAGCCGATTGACGTTGGTCACCGAACGCACCAGCAGCACATCCGCCTGCTCAAGGGTGGCGCGGTCGATGGCTCGGCCAGGCACCCGGCGAACTTCGCCAAAGCCCTCGAAAAAAGCATCGAGCAGCGGAATATTTTCGTCGGCAACAATCAGCATGGCAGGCTCCTTTGGCGGATCAGCAGTGTACAGGCACCACTCGCTGAAGCGTTTACAAATCAGCAACACAGGTTTTTTCCTGACTGACACGTCAAGGCGTAGAATGCGCCGTCCTGCGTTCCCCTTATCGGACACCTGCACGTGAACACTGCCACCGACACCCGCGCCCTCTCCCGCCCCGCCCGCGTCCGCCTGGAGGTCCGCAGTTTGCTGACCCTGGCCTTGCCGATCATGATCGGGCAACTGGCAACCACCGCGATGGGTTTTGTCGATGCGGTAATGGCCGGGCGGGTCGGCGCGCGGGACCTTGCGGCGGTCGCCCTGGGCAACTCGATCTGGATTCCGGTGTATCTGTTGATGACCGGCACCTTGCTCGCGACCACGCCTAAGGTCGCCCAACGCTTCGGCGCCGGCACCCACAAGGAGATCGGCCCGCTGGTGCGTCAGTCGATGTGGCTGGGACTGCTGGTCGGGGTCATCGCCTTATTGTTGTTGATCAGCGCCGAACCGATCCTGCATGCGATGAACGTCGATCCCGAATTGATCGGACCCTGCATGGGCTATCTGCACGGGATCGCCTCGGGCATGCCTGCCGTGGCGCTGTATTACGTGTTGCGCTGTTTCAGTGACGGGCTGGGGTGCACGCGGCCCAGCATGATCCTCGGCCTGTGCGGGCTGGCACTGAACATCCCGCTGAACTACATATTCATCTATGGGCATTTTGGCGTGCCGGCCATGGGCGGCGTCGGCTGCGGCTGGGCCACGGCGATCGTGATGTGGGTGATGATGCTCGGTTTGGCCGGCTGGACCCGATGGGCACCGGTGTATCAGGCCAGCGAGTTGTTCACGCGTTTCGACTGGCCGCAATGGCAGGTGATCAAACGCATCTTGAATATTGGCCTGCCGATCGGCATCGCGATCTTTGCCGAATCGAGCATCTTTGCGGTGATTGCCCTGCTGATCGGCAGCCTCGGCGCCACCGTGGTGGCGGGACACCAGATTGCGCTGAACTTCAGCTCGCTGGTGTTCATGATTCCTTACTCCCTGAGCATGGCCGTGACCGTTCGGGTCGGCCAGGCCCTGGGCCGCAGCGAACCCCGCGAGGCACGCTTTGCCGCAGGCGTGGGAATGGGCACCGCGCTGGCTTATGCCTGCGTGTCCTGCAGCTTGATGCTGGTGTTCCGCGAACAGATCGCCACCCTCTACACCTCGGACCCGCTGGCGATCCAGGTGGCGGCGATGCTGATTGTGTTTGCCGCACTGTTCCAGTTTTCCGATGCGATCCAGGTCACGGCCGCCGGCGCCTTGCGGGGTTATCAAGACACGCGGGTGACCATGGTCCTGACCCTGTTCGCCTATTGGGGCGTGGGCCTGCCGGTGGGTTATGCATTGGGGCTGACCGATTGGTTGGGCCAGGCCAACGGCCCGAGCGGCTTGTGGCAAGGGCTGATCGTTGGCTTGAGTTGCGCGGCAGCGATGTTGCTGGTGCGCCTGGCACGCAGTGCGCGCAGGCGGATTCACGCGGTTTAATCGGACTTCTTGCGAATCCAGTACAGATAGGTCCCCGCCTGCTCTTGCTGGTTCACCAGTTCATGGTCGAGGAACACACAAAACTTGGGAATGTCGCGACGGGTCGACGGATCGGTCGCGATCACCTTGAGCAGGCCGCCAGGGGCCAGGTCGCGGATGTGCTGGTGCAGCATCATCACTGGCTCCGGGCAATTCAGGCCGGAGGCGTCGAGGGTAGCGTCGACGACAGGGTCAAAAATCTCGCTCATCATTCACTCCTGAAACTGGCCACACGTTCAACGGGCCTTGGTTTTCTTTACGTCCAATCGACGCAAATGGCAGGTCACTTCCTCACGGTCGTGGTACAGCTGCTTGCAACCGATTTCCACACGAATGCCACGCGTCTTGAAGCCTTCCTGGATCCGCTCCAGCAAACGTTTTACCTCGGCGTAACGCTGTTTCATCGGCAACTTGAGGTTAACCACCGCTTCGCGGCAATGCCCCTCGCCGATCCAGGTTTCCAGCAGCGCCGCATTACGCGCGGGTTTCTCGACGATGTCGCAGACCATCCAGTCCACCGGCTGTTTGGGCGTGAAGACAAAACCATCGGCCATCAAGTGCTGCACCAGACCAGTGTCCATCAGGCTTTCGGCCATCGGTCCGTTGTCGATGGCCGTAACCAGCATGCCGCGATTGACCAATTGCCAGGTCCAGCCACCCGGCGCGGCCCCCAGGTCGACACCGGTCATGTCGCCGTGCAGGCGATCTTCCCACTGATCGCGGGGGATGAAGTGGTGCCAGGCCTCTTCCAGCTTCAAGGTCGAACGGCTCGGCGCCTCGCGAGGAAATTTCAGGCGCGGAATACCCATCGGCCACATCGCCGAGTTATTCGACTCGGCCAACCCCATGAACACTTCACGGCCGCTCTTGAAGGTCAACAGCAGGCGCGGCTTGCTGGCATCCTCCACCAACCTGCCGGCGGCCAGCAGCGCCTTGCGCAGATGAACCTCGAACTTTTTGCAAAAGTTCGACAGTTCCTTGCCATCATTGGTATCGACCATCTCCAGCCACAGGCTGCCGCATACCGGGAAACTGTGCAGGTGAGCGAGGATCACGCTGATGCGGTCAGTCTCCGGCAAGTCGATAAAGACCCCGCGCGCCCACTGCCGCGGGAAGATCAGCTCGGCAAAACGCTGGCCGTGCATCAAGCGTTGCGCGCCCTCTTCCTCGGTGCAGATAAATTCGGCGCAAGCGCTGCCGGTCTTGGCCTTGGCATAGCCCGAGACATTCAAGCGGGCGGCGTGCTCCGCAATCTCGGAACAGACTTCGCCTTCAAAGCCCGGGCGGCAGTGCATAAAAAGGGTGTTCATTGACTCTCCTGGATCACCGACCTTGCTCTGGCGCAAAGCCTGTCATGAAAACGCGCGCATGATAGCTGACTTCGGAACCTTGGTTATGTCCATAGAGTCCAGTTATTAGCCAGCTACTTAAAACAGCGCTAGGTTAGAAGCTCTGTCCGTCCCGTCAGGTCCGTAGCCGTGCGGACTAAAAGGAGTCATGTAATGTCATCCCTTGATAGCCTGAGAACCCTGAAGACACTCGAAATAGACAACAAGACCTACCATTATTTCAGCCTGCCCGAAGCCGCCAAGAGCCTGGGCGATCTGGACAAGCTACCAATGTCCCTGAAGGTGCTGCTGGAAAACCTGCTGCGCTGGGAGGACGAAAAAACCGTCACCGGCGCCGACCTCAAGGCCATCGCCGCCTGGCTCAAGGAGCGCCGTTCGGACCGCGAGATCCAGTACCGCCCGGCGCGAGTGCTGATGCAAGACTTTACCGGCGTGCCCGCGGTGGTCGACCTGGCCGCCATGCGCGCCGCCATGGCCAAGGCCGGTGGCGACCCGCAGCGCATCAACCCGTTGTCGCCGGTGGACCTGGTGATTGACCACTCGGTAATGGTCGACAAATTTGGCAACGCCGACGCTTTCGAACAGAACGTCGACATCGAAATGCAGCGCAACGGCGAACGCTACGCTTTCTTGCGCTGGGGCCAGAGCGCCTTCGACAACTTCAGCGTGGTGCCGCCCGGCACCGGCATTTGCCACCAGGTAAACCTGGAATACCTCGGTCGCACGGTATGGACCAAGGATGAAGACGGCCGCACTTACGCCTTCCCCGACACGCTGGTCGGCACCGACTCCCACACCACCATGATCAACGGCCTGGGCGTACTGGGCTGGGGCGTGGGCGGGATTGAAGCCGAAGCCGCGATGCTCGGCCAACCGGTGTCGATGCTGATCCCCGAAGTCATCGGGTTCAAGCTCACCGGCAAACTCAAGGAAGGCATCACCGCCACCGACCTGGTGCTGACCGTGACGCAAATGCTGCGTAAAAAAGGCGTGGTGGGCAAGTTCGTCGAATTTTACGGCGATGGCCTCGCCGATCTGCCGCTGGCCGACCGTGCCACGATCGCCAACATGGCACCGGAGTACGGCGCCACCTGTGGTTTCTTCCCGGTGGACGAGGTGACGCTGGACTACCTGCGCCTGTCAGGCCGTCCCGTTGAAACCATCAAATTGGTGGAGGCCTATACCAAGGCCCAGGGCTTGTGGCGCAACGCCGGCCAGGAACCGGTGTTCACGGACAGCCTGGCCTTGGACATGGGTACCGTCGAAGCCAGCCTCGCCGGACCGAAACGCCCTCAGGATCGCGTATCGCTGCCGAATGTCGGCCAGGCCTTCAGCGACTTCCTCGACTTGCAGTTCAAGCCCACCAACAAAGAAGAAGGCCGCCTGGAAAGCGAAGGCGGTGGCGGCGTCGCAGTGGGCAACGCGGATCTGGTGGGCGAAGCGGACTACGACTTTGAAGGTCAGACGTATCGCCTGAAAAATGGCGCGGTGGTGATCGCCGCGATCACCTCTTGCACCAACACCTCCAATCCGAGCGTGATGATGGCGGCGGGCCTGGTCGCGAAAAAAGCCGTGGAGAAAGGCCTGACCCGCAAACCGTGGGTAAAGACCTCCCTGGCACCTGGCTCCAAGGTCGTCACCGATTACTACAAGGCCGCCGGCCTGACTCACTATCTGGATCAGTTGGGCTTCGACCTGGTGGGTTACGGCTGCACCACCTGTATCGGCAACTCCGGTCCATTGCCGGAACCTATCGAGAAAGCTATCCAGAAAGCCGACCTCGCCGTCGCGTCCGTGCTGTCGGGGAACCGTAACTTCGAAGGCCGCGTCCATCCTTTGGTGAAAACCAACTGGCTGGCCTCGCCGCCGCTCGTCGTGGCATACGCTCTAGCCGGCACCGTGCGTATCGACATCAGCAGTGAGCCGCTGGGCGAAGGCAAGGATGGCAAGCCGGTTTACCTGCGCGACATCTGGCCCAGCAGCCAGGAAATCGCCGACGCCGTGGCCCAAGTCAGCACTGGCATGTTCCACAAGGAATACGCCGAAGTGTTTGCCGGCGACGAACAATGGCAGGCCATCGAAGTCCCGCAAGCCGCGACTTACGTGTGGCAGGACGATTCCACTTATATCCAGCATCCGCCGTTCTTCGATGACATTGCCGGGCCCTTGCCGGTGATCAAGGATGTCCAGGGCGCCAATGTCCTGGCCTTGCTTGGCGATTCGGTGACCACCGACCACATTTCCCCTGCCGGCAACATCAAGATTGACAGCCCGGCGGGTCGTTACCTGCGCGAACAGGGTGTCGAACCGCGGGACTTCAACTCCTACGGTTCACGCCGCGGCAACCACGAAGTGATGATGCGCGGCACCTTTGCCAATATCCGCATCCGCAATGAAATGCTGGGCGGCGAAGAAGGCGGCAACACGCTGTATATCCCTACCGGGGAAAAAATGCCGATTTACGATGCCGCAATGCAATACCAGGCCTCCGGCACGCCGCTGGTGGTCATCGCCGGCCAGGAATACGGCACCGGGTCGAGCCGCGACTGGGCGGCCAAGGGCACCAATCTGCTGGGGGTCAAGGCGGTGATTGCCGAGAGTTTTGAACGGATTCACCGTTCCAACCTGGTAGGCATGGGCGTGCTGCCGCTGCAGTTCAAGCTGGATCAGAACCGCAAGAGCTTGAAGCTGACAGGCAAGGAAAAGATCGACATCCTCGGCCTGACCGGTGCGATGCTTGTCCCTCGAATGAACCTGACGCTGGTGATAACCCGCGAAGATGGCAACCGCGAGCAGGTCGAGGTGCTGTGCCGGATCGATACGCTGAATGAGGTGGAGTACTTCAAGGCCGGGGGGATCTTGCACTACGTGCTGCGCCAACTGATCGCTGCATAAGGCACTACGCCTGACAAGACACCGCCTTAGGGCGGTGTTTTCATGTGGGCTGCCTGTGCGGTCGCTATAATACTGCCCATTTTCGACCCAAGGATCCCTCATGCTCGCTTTGCCCTGGCTGTACTTGGCGCTTCTCTCCATGGGTTATGGACTGGCCCTGATCTACGGGCACCTGGGTTGGCTGGCGCTGGCCTCAATCGGGTTATTGCTGGTCGCAGGCTTTGCCGTGCGCCAGCAACGGAACCCGTGGGCCCGCTACGTCGGGCATGGGCTGTTTATTGTCCTGGCCTTGGGCCTGGCAATGCACTGGTTGCCCGGTTTCCAAAACGGCCGAGGCATCGAGCCACAGCGCTTTACCGCCGATGCGGTGCCTTTTTCGATGTACCTGAACCAGGACAAGCCACTGATCGGCTTCTGGTTACTGCTGGTCTGTCCGTGGATCGTCGCCCGTCGTTCTTTACGCCTGTCGATCTATGCCACGGCGCTGGCCCTGACCTTGACGGCAATTGCTGCCCTCGGCGGCGGCGTACTGCTGGGGATCATCAGTTGGGCGCCAAAATGGCCGGAACAAGCCTGGTTATGGGTGTTGAACAACCTGCTGCTGGTGACCCTGGTGGAGGAAGCGCTGTTTCGAGGGTATATCCAGGGCGGCCTGAGCCATCGTTTCAAGCATTTGCCCTACGGCGAAAACCTCGCGCTGATGCTCGCCTCATTGCTGTTTGGCCTGGTACATGTGGGTGCGGGCTGGCAGTGGGTGCTGCTGGCCAGTATTGCCGGTACCGGCTACGGCCTGGCCTATCGTTTTGGCGGCTTGGGCGCGGCAATTGCCACTCATTTTGGCTTGAATCTGCTGCATTTCGGATTGTTCACCTACCCGATGCTGGCGGGCTGAAAGCCTGATCAGGCAACGACTGCAACGTACGCCAGCAGCGGTTGAGGGCTGCGTGAAACCGCGCTAATTATTGCAAAAATAAGTTAAATAAAAGGCGCGGCTGGTCGACAACCTATCAAAGCCTTGCGGATTGAACAGTCATGCGTAATAACCAGCCCGTTACCCAGCGCGAACGTACCTTCCCCGCTCAGCAACGGTTGATCTCCACCACTGACGCCAAAGGCGTGATCACTTACTGCAACGATGCGTTTGTAGAGATCAGTGGGTTTTCCCGGGAAGAATTGACGCGTGCCCCGCACAACCTGGTGCGTCACCCGGACGTGCCGGCGGCGGTGTTCGCGCACATGTGGGCGACGCTCAAACAAGGCTTGCCATGGATGGGCATTGTTAAAAACCGCTGCAAGACCGGCGACCATTACTGGGTCAATGCCTACGTGACACCGGTCTTCGAGGGCCAGCAGGTGGTCGGCTATGAGTCGGTGCGGGTCAAACCCACGGCCGAGCAAATCCGCCGGGCCGAAGCGCTGTATCAGCGCATCAACCAAGGCAAGTCGGCCATTCCACGCAGCGACAAATGGCTGCCGGTACTGCAGGACTGGCTACCCTTTATTCTGGTCAGCCAACTGAGTTTCCTGATCGGCATCTGGCTCAATTCCCAATGGGGTTTCGCCCTGGCCGCCGCCCTCTCGGTGCCGCTGGGATTGCTCGGCCTGACCTGGCAACAGCGCGGCCTGAAGCGTTTGTTGCGCCTGGCCGAGCAAACCACCTCCGACCCGCTGATCGCGCAGATGTACACCGATAGCCGGGGTGCACAAGCACGACTGGAAATGTCGATCCTGAGCCAGGAAGCCCGCCTGAAAACCTGTCTGACACGTTTGCAGGACACCGCCGAGCACCTCAACGACCAGGCGCGGCAGTCCAATACCCTGGCGCATAACAGTTCCACCGGACTGGAACGCCAGCGGGTGGAAACCGAGCAGGTGGCCACGGCGATCAATCAGATGGCCGCGACCACCCAGGAAGTCGCCAGCCATGTGCAGCGCACGGCCGATGCCACCCAGGAAGCCAATCGCCTGACCGGTCGCGGTCGCGATATTGCCGGGGAAACCCGCGAAGCTATTCAGCGCTTGTCGGTGGTGGTCGGGGAAACCGGTGCAACGGTGACCCAACTGGCCAAGGACAGTGACGAAATCGGCGGCGTGGTGGATGTGATCAAAGGCATCGCCGACCAGACCAACCTGCTGGCCCTGAACGCCGCCATCGAAGCGGCCCGTGCCGGTGAGATGGGTCGTGGTTTTGCGGTGGTCGCCGACGAAGTGCGGCAACTGGCCCAACGTACCAGCGAATCCACCGGGCAGATTCACGCGCTGATCGCCAAGCTGCAACAGACCGCCAGCACCGCCGTACAAACCATGGACGCCGGGCATCGTCAGGCAGAAGAAGGCGTGGCCCGTGTCATGGAAGCGGATCAGGCGCTGGTGGGCATCAGCGAAGCCGTGGCGCATATCACCGACATGACCACCCAGATCGCCGCCGCGACCGAAGAACAAAGTTCGGTGGCTGAAGAGATCAGCCGCAACATCAGCACCATCGCGCTGCTGGCGGACCAGACCTCGGAACAGGCCTTGAGCTCGGCGCAGTTGAGTGAAGAGCTGACCCTTACGGCGAATACGCAGTACTCGTTGGTGGAACGCTTCAACCGCTGACGACTGTGGCGAGGGGGGTGTCCTGTGGCTAGGGGGCTTGTCCCCCGTCGGGCTACACAGCGGCCCCAAAACCTGCCGCTGAGTGCCGCCTGATACACCGCCATCGTCTTTAATCGGGCTAACGGTTGCCGAGAAATTCTGACACCTTTCTTGCCGCAGCCTCCAGATGCTGTGCATGACTGAACCCCGAGGCCTTCAACGGCTTCAAATCATGATCCCCCGCCCCCAGCCACAGCATTTCGATGCTCGGCGACAGCGTGTATCCCGCGACCGCCGCTCGATTCCCCAGCGCATCCCGTTCGCCCTGGACAATCAACGTCGGCGTCTGCAGCCCGGCCAGATGCTCGACCCGCGGTTTTTCCGGTTTGCCCACCGCGTAGAACGGATAGCCCAGGCACACCAGCCCATCAGCCGCCAACTCATCGGCCAATAAACTGGCCATCCGCCCGCCCATGGACTTGCCACCGACGGCAAGTCGCCCCGTGACATGGCGTCGCACCTCGGCATATACCTCACGCCAACACTCCAGCAGTTTAGGTGCCGGGTTTGGCGGTCGCTTGCCACCGTCCAGCCGCCGCTGGGCCATGTAGGGAAACTCGAAGCGCACTACGTTGACCCCACGCCCGGCGAGGCGTGCAGCCATGTCATTCATAAAGCCCGAGTCCATCGGCGCACCGGCGCCGTGGGCCAGAATCAGCGTCGTGCCGTGGCCCGGCGCTGCGCCGCAAGCCGCATCCCACAGCCAGCCGCGCTCACGCACACACTGCGCCCATTGATCCCCGTCAATACTGGCCTTGTGCTCTTTGCCCATGCTTGCCTCGCTTTTTAGTCTGCCTATAACTCCAGCCCAAGTGCCGCATCGACTTGGGTTGAACCGTGGATGGGGAACCATGAACACTACTTTAAGTACCGCCTATAACTACAAGGTGGTCCGCCAATTCGCCATTATGACGGTGGTGTGGGGCATCGTCGGCATGGGGCTCGGGGTTTTTCTCGCGGCCCAGTTGGTATGGCCTCAACTCAACTTCGATCTGCCCTGGACCAGTTTTGGTCGATTGCGCCCGCTGCACACCAACGCGGTGATCTTCGCCTTTGGTGGTTGCGCGCTGTTTGCCAGCTCTTTCTACTCGGTGCAGCGCACCTGCCAGACACAACTGTTCGCGCCGAAAATCGCGGCGTTCTGCTTCTGGGGCTGGCAGTTGGTCATTGTCCTGGCCGCGATCACCTTGCCACTCGGTTACACCAGTTCCAAGGAATACGCCGAACTGGAATGGCCGATCGATATCCTGATCACCATTGTCTGGGTGGCCTACGCCATTGTGTTCTTTGGCACCGTGGCCAAGCGCAACACCAAGCACATCTACGTCGGCAACTGGTTCTTTGGCGGGTTCATCCTCACCGTGGCAATCCTGCATATCGTCAACAACCTGGAAATCCCGGTCAGCCTGACCAAGTCCTACTCGCTGTACGGCGGTGCGACGGATGCGATGGTGCAGTGGTGGTATGGCCATAACGCCGTAGGTTTCTTCCTGACCGCTGGCTTCCTGGGGATGATGTACTACTTCGTGCCGAAACAGGCCGAGCGTCCGGTGTATTCCTATCGTTTGTCCATCGTGCATTTCTGGGCGCTGATCACCCTGTATATCTGGGCCGGCCCTCACCACCTGCACTACACCGCGCTGCCGGATTGGGCGCAATCGCTGGGCATGGTGATGTCGCTGGTACTGCTGGCGCCGAGCTGGGGCGGCATGATCAACGGCATGATGACCCTCTCGGGCGCCTGGCATAAGTTGCGCAGCGACCCGATCCTGCGCTTCCTCGTGGTCTCCCTGGCGTTCTACGGCATGTCGACCTTCGAAGGCCCGATGATGGCGATCAAGACCGTCAACTCGCTGTCCCACTACACCGACTGGACCATCGGCCACGTACACGCCGGCGCCCTCGGCTGGGTCGCGATGATTTCCATCGGCGCGCTGTACCACATGATCCCGAAAGTCTTCGGTCGCGAGCAGATGTACAGCCTCGGCCTGATCAACGCGCACTTCTGGCTGGCCACCATCGGCACCGTGCTCTACATCGCGTCGATGTGGGTCAACGGCATTGCCCAGGGCCTGATGTGGCGCGCGGTCAACGAAGACGGCACCTTGACCTACTCCTTCGTCGAAACCCTGGTGGCCAGCCACCCAGGCTTCATCGTGCGGTTGGTGGGTGGCGCGATCTTCCTCAGCGGCATGTTCCTGATGGCTTACAACACTTGGCGCACCGTGCGTTCGGCGCAACCCGCTGAAATCACCGCTGCGGCGCAGATGGCCTGAGGAGTCAGTGATGAAACACGAAACCATTGAAAAAAACGTCGGCCTGCTGATGCTGCTGATGGTGCTCGCCGTGAGCATCGGCGGCCTGACGCAGATCGTCCCGCTGTTCTTCCAGGACGTCACCAACAAGCCGGTGGAAGGCATGAAGCCTTACACCGCACTGCAACTGGAAGGCCGCGACATTTATATCCGCGAAGGCTGCGTGCAGTGCCATTCGCAAATGATCCGGCCGTTCCGCGCCGAAACCGAACGCTACGGTCACTACTCGGTCGCCGGGGAAAGCGTGTGGGATCACCCATTCCTGTGGGGCTCCAAACGTACCGGGCCGGACCTGGCGCGCGTCGGCGCTCGCTACTCGGACGACTGGCATCGCGCGCACCTGTACAACCCGCGCAACGTAGTGCCGGAATCGAAGATGCCGGCCTATCCATGGCTGGTCACCGCCCAGGTCGACAGCCGCCACACCGAAACCAAGCTCAAAGTCATGCGCACCCTCGGCGTGCCATACACCGACGCTGACATCAGTGGCGCAGTGGACAGCCTCAAGGGCAAGACCGAAATGGACGCGTTGGTCGCCTATCTGCAAGTGCTCGGCACTGCGATCAAGAGCAAGAGGTGAACCATGGGATTTGAACTGGATATCGGAATGATCCGCGGCCTCGGCACACTGGTGGTGGCGATTGCCTTCATCGGCCTGTCCCTGTGGGTGTTCAACGCCAAGCGCAACCCGGAGTTCGCCGAAGCCTGCCTGCTGCCATTTGCCGATGAACCGTCACCGGACATCGCCACCCCATCCGACGCTCAAGAAGAGCCTGTAACAAGGAGCATCCGGCCATGACTACCTTTTGGAGTACATGGATCTGCGTACTGACCCTCGGCAGCCTGATCGGCTTGACCTGGTTGCTGTTCAGCACCCGCCGGGGCGAGACCAAGGGCAGTGTCGACCAGACCATGGGCCACGCCTTCGACGGGATCGAGGAATACGACAATCCCCTGCCCCAATGGTGGTTCCTGTTATTCGTCGGCACGCTGGTGTTTGCCGTCGGCTACTTGATCCTGTATCCGGGCCTGGGTAACTGGAAAGGCCTATTGCCAGGCTATGAAGACGGTTGGACCCAAACCAAGGAATGGGACAAGGAAATGGCCAGGGCTGACGCCAAATTCGGGCCTATCTTCGCCAAATTTGCAGCCATGCCCGTAGAAGAAGTGGCTAAAGACCCGCAAGCCTTGAAAATGGGCGGCCGTCTGTTTGCCTCCAACTGTTCGGTGTGCCACGGCTCGGATGCCAAGGGCGCCTACGGCTTTCCGAATCTGGCGGACAGCAACTGGCGCTGGGGCGGTTCGGCCGAAGCGATCAAGCAGAGCATCATGAACGGTCGCCATGCCGCAATGCCGGCCTGGGGTGAAGTGCTGGGTGAAGAGGGCGTCAAGAACGTCGCCGCTTATGTGCGTCACGACCTGGCCAGGTTACCGCTGCCGGCTGACAGCCAGGTCGACCTGGCCGCCGGGCAGCAAGCGTTCGCCACCACGTGTGTCGCGTGCCACGGCCCTGAAGGCCACGGCGTCGAAGCCATGGGCGCGCCGAACCTGACACAGCCTGCCGGTTTTATCTACGGCACCAGCCTGGCGCAGTTGCAACAAACCATCCGCCACGGTCGCCAGGGCCAGATGCCAGCCCAGCAGGCGCTGCAAGGCAATGACAAGGTTCACCTGCTGGCGGCCTACGTCTACAGTCTGTCCCACAACGCTGATGGCGCAACGCCCGAAAGCCCCGTGCAATAAGCGTGGACTGCCGCTCCGATCCGGGGCGGCAACTCGCTCCTACAGCAATCCGTTACGCGCGGCAAAGTGTCACACCCTTCCAAAGCACACCTTTCCCCTCCTGCCATTCGGGTCTACGCTTGCTCTCACAGCGGAGCGGTTTTGGCGTACGCGGCTACAATCGTCGCGACCCGAGAAAAACCTGTCCACTTGATCAGCTTTATATTTCGGATTTTGTCCTTACGCCAAACATGGAAAGGGCGCAGAATCTGGTTTGGAACGCCTTGACGCAGGTCAGCGCTACGTTGCAATGGCACCCCGCTTTCTCCATACTTGCGGCCGATTTTTATCCTAATAAAATACCTAAACCGTGGAACCTTAGAATGAGCACAGCAATCAGTCCGACTGCTTATAACTATAAGGTAGTCCGCCAGTTCGCCATCATGACGGTGGTCTGGGGGATCCTTGGCATGGGGCTCGGAGTCTTCATCGCCTCGCAACTGGTCTGGCCGGAGTTGAACTTCGACTTGCCATGGACGACGTTTGGACGCCTGCGCCCGCTGCACACCAACCTGGTGATTTTCGCCTTCGGCGGATGCGCACTGTTTGCCACTTCCTACTATGTCGTGCAGCGAACCTGCCAGACGCGACTGATTTCCGACGGTCTCGCCGCCTTCACCTTCTGGGGCTGGCAAGCGGTCATCATCGGCGCCATCATCACCCTGCCAATGGGCTTCACCACCACCAAGGAATACGCGGAATTGGAATGGCCACTTGCCATCCTTCTGGCGATCGTCTGGGTGACCTACGGCATCGTGTTCTTCGGCACCATCGTCAAGCGCAAGACCAAGCACATCTACGTGGGCAACTGGTTCTACGGTGCGTTTATCGTCGTGACGGCGATGCTGCACATCGTCAACCACGCGTCGCTGCCCGTGAGTTTCTTCAAGTCCTACTCGGCCTACTCCGGGGCAACGGACGCGATGATCCAATGGTGGTACGGCCACAACGCCGTGGGCTTCTTCCTGACCACCGGCTTTCTGGGGATGATGTACTACTTCGTGCCGAAACAGGCCGAGCGTCCGATCTACTCCTATCGCCTGTCCATCGTGCACTTCTGGGCGCTGATCACCCTGTACATCTGGGCCGGTCCGCACCACCTGCACTACACCGCATTGCCGGATTGGGCGCAGTCGTTGGGCATGGCCATGTCGATCGTGCTGCTGGCACCGAGCTGGGGTGGCATGATCAACGGCATGATGACCCTCTCGGGCGCCTGGCATAAGCTGCGCACCGACCCGATCCTGCGCTTCCTCGTGGTATCGCTGGCGTTCTACGGCATGTCGACCTTTGAAGGTCCGATGATGGCGATCAAGACCGTCAACTCGTTGTCCCACTACACCGACTGGACCATCGGCCACGTACACGCCGGCGCTCTGGGCTGGGTCGCGATGATTTCCATCGGCGCGCTGTACCACATGATTCCCAAGCTCTACGGCCGTGCGCAGATGCACAGCACCAGCCTGATCAATACGCACTTCTGGCTGGCCACGATCGGTACCGTGCTCTACATCGCCTCGATGTGGGTCAACGGCATCACCCAGGGCCTGATGTGGCGTGCAATCAACGATGACGGCACCCTCACCTACTCTTTCGTAGAAGCGCTGCAAGCCAGCCATCCTGGTTTCATCGTACGCGCCCTCGGTGGTGCGTTCTTTGCCAGCGGCATGTTGTTCATGGCCTACAACGTCTGGCGCACCGTGCGTGCCTCCAACTCTGTAGAGGCTGAAGCCGCCGCCAAGATCGCCGTTGTGGGAGCGCACTGATGAAGCATGAAGCCGTAGAGAAGAATATCGGCCTGCTGGCCTTCTTCATGGTCATCGCCGTGAGTATCGGCGGCCTGACCCAGATCGTCCCGCTGTTTTTCCAGGACGTGACCAACAAGCCGGTGGAAGGCATGAAGCCGCGCACCGCCCTTGAACTGGAAGGCCGTGACGTCTACATCGCCAACGGTTGCGTCGGTTGTCACTCGCAGATGATCCGTCCGTTCCGCGCCGAAACCGAACGCTACGGGCACTACTCGGTAGCGGGTGAAAGCGTGTGGGATCACCCGTTCCTGTGGGGCTCCAAGCGTACGGGTCCGGACCTGGCGCGGGTGGGCGGTCGTTACTCCGATGACTGGCAGCGTGCGCACCTGTACAACCCGCGCAACGTGGTGCCCGAGTCGAAAATGCCGGCGTACCCGTTCCTCGTGGAAAACAAGCTCGACGGCAAAGACACGGCGAAGAAAATGCAAGTCTTGCGCACCCTGGGCGTGCCTTACACCGACGAAGACATCGCCGGTGCTCAGGCCGCGGTAAAGGGCAAGACCGAAATGGACGCGCTGGTGGCCTATCTGCAAGGCCTGGGCACCATCATCAAAAGCAAACGGTGATCTGAATGGATATCGGGATGATTCGAGGCCTGGGCACCGTTGTCGTGATGGTGGCCTTTATCGGTCTGGCGTTGTGGGTGTTCAGCCCCAAGCGCAAGTCAGAGTTTGAAGACGCGACCTTGCTGCCTTTCGCGGATGATCCCGAAGCCATCAAGCACGTCGAGCAAGCTTCTAGGAGTAACAAAGAATGACTACGTTCTGGAGTCTGTACGTCACAGTCCTCAGTCTGGGTACCATTTTTGCCCTGACCTGGCTGCTGCTGTCGACCCGCAAGGGCCAGCGCGCCGAGCAAACGGACGAGACGGTTGGCCACTCGTTCGACGGGATCGAGGAATACGACAACCCGCTGCCAAAGTGGTGGTTCATGCTGTTCGTCGGCACCATCGTTTTCGCCCTGGGCTACCTGGCGTTGTACCCCGGCCTGGGCAACTGGAAAGGCTTGCTGCCGGGCTACGCCTACCTCGACAACGAAAAGCAAACCCCGTTCGCCAACGGCCAGACCGGCTGGACCGGCGTGCACGAGTGGGAAAAGGAAATGGCGCGCTCGGAGGCCAAGTTCGGGCCGATCTTCGCCAAGTTCGCCTCCATGCCGATTGAAGAAGTGGCCAAGGACCCGCAAGCCTTGAAGATGGGCGGACGCCTGTTCGCCTCCAACTGCTCGGTGTGCCACGGCTCCGACGCCAAGGGCGCTTATGGCTTTCCGAACCTGACCGACGCCGACTGGCGCTGGGGTGGAGAGCCGGAAACCATCAAGGCTTCGATCATGGGCGGCCGTCACGCAGTGATGCCTGCCTGGGCCGAAGTCATTGGCGAGCAAGGCGTGGCCGACGTGTCCGCGTTCGTATTGACCCAGCTCGATGGCCGCAAGCTGCCGGAAGGCGCCAAGGCCGACGTGGCCAACGGCGAGAAACTCTTCGCCGCCAACTGCGTGGCGTGCCACGGCCCAGCCGGTAAAGGTACTCCTGCGATGGGCGCACCCGACCTGACTCATCCGGGCGCATTCATTTACGGCTCGAGCTTCGCGCAATTGCAGCAGACCATCCGTTACGGCCGCCAGGGCCAGATGCCTGCGCAGGAACACCTGCAAGGCAACGACAAGGTGCACCTGCTGGCAGCCTACGTTTACAGCCTGTCCCATGGCGAACAGGCTCCAGCGGCGAACGCCGAATAAGGCATCCGCTGGTTACACTCAAGGCCCCGTCAAGCAATGTTGACGGGGCCTTTTTTGTGGGTGGGCACCACGCGTCGGGGCGGCTTGGCTTGCTCGCAGCCGTCACAGGTAGTAACGTGCCTACATTCGAGTTTTCCGAGGGCACCGCCATGTCCATCACGACCATTTCCAGCCGCGAATTCAACCATGACACAAGTGGTGCCAAAAAAGCCGCCCGCCTGGGGCCGGTCATCATCACCGACCGTGGCAAGCCGGCCCATGTGCTGCTAAGTATTGAGGAGTACCAGAAACTGACCGGCATCGGCGCAAGCCTTGTCGAGTTGCTGGTCATGCCCGATGCGTCGGATATCGACTTCGAGACCGAACGCGCCGTCATCACTCCCCGGCCGATGGACCTGTCCTGATGTTTTTGCTCGATACCCATGTCATTTCGGAACTGCGAAAACCCCAGGCAGATAAACACGTACAGGCCTGGGCACGTAGCGTGTCCGCCGCCAACCTGTATGTCTCGGCAATTACCGTATTGGAACTGGAAACCGGTGTATTGCGGTTCGAACGCAAGGATCCGGCACAAGGCGGCCGCCTGCGGGCATGGCTGGATAACCATGTCCTGCCGGCGTTTGCGGGCAGAATCCTGGCGGTCGACCGCGCCGTCGCGCTGCGTTGCGCGCGCCTGCACGTACCGGATCGCAGCAATCAATGCGCTGCACTGATTGCCGCCACCGCGCTGGTCCATGGATTGACCGTGGTCACCCGCAACGTGACGGACTTCCAAAACACTGGCGTGGCGCTGCTCAATCCGTGGTCAAGCTAATCTGACCTCGCGACGGCCCCTCAATTACCGCCAAGGAAATAGGCGCAATGGATATCGAAACACTTAAGCGCGTAACGCTGAGCACCCAGCATGTCTGACGCCCTCTGGGCCGCCCGCATGGGCGACGCGCTCAACCATACCTCGATGATGGCCGACATCCTCGGCGGCGTGCTGGAGGTGGCG
>NZ_JCAXED010000088.1:0-204 GCF_059758795.1 Pseudomonas sp. GQ91 | reverse complement strand
AATCGGATCCGGCGTCGTAAACCGTCCCACATCCGGATCATAAAACCTGAACGTATTAAAATGTAGCCCCGTCTCCCGGTCCAGGTACTGGCCCTGAAACCTTAGGTTCTGCTCCTCGATGTAATACGGCTCGCGCACTTCTTCCAGCGTGTTGCCCCACACCCGGTACGTCGCTTGCCAAACGTTATGCCCATCCGCTTCGGT
>NZ_JCAXED010000087.1:0-223 GCF_059758795.1 Pseudomonas sp. GQ91 | reverse complement strand
ATCAATACCCCGGCGATCACATGGCGGATCATGCCGATGCCGCCGCTCAGCGACACCCCACCCAGCACGCAGGCGGATATCACTGTCAGCTCGAAGCCCTGGCCGATCATGGGTTGGCCGGAGGTCATGCGCGAAGCGAGGATCACCCCGGCCAGCGCGCCGATCAAGCCGTGTACGGCGAAGATGATGATCTTGGTTCGATCAACGTTGACCCCGGCCAGCA
>NZ_JCAXED010000086.1:0-226 GCF_059758795.1 Pseudomonas sp. GQ91 | reverse complement strand
TGTGGAATATCCGGCAGAAATGCAGGTTCGAAGTGTCAGGCAGGACGGTTCTATCTTGTGGAAGAACAAGCTGGTATTTGTCAGCGAGGCTTTATCTGGAGAACGGATAGGGCTTAAAGAAGCTGAAGAGGATGTTTGGGATCTGTACCTATGTGACTATCCCCTGGGCAGGCTTGGACGAGGCAAGAGCCGCATCCAAGCTTCAAATGTGTAAACGATGTCCCCG
>NZ_JCAXED010000085.1:0-228 GCF_059758795.1 Pseudomonas sp. GQ91 | reverse complement strand
CGGCGGCAACTTCGAAAAATTAGAAGTTGCCGGCAACGGTGCGACCACCGTCGTCAATGACACCATTGATGATGTGAAGGTTGTGCTGACTGCCACCAACACCGTGGGTGAAGGTGGTCAAATCGTTTACACCGCATCGCTAGTCGACAAGGCTGGTAATGCTGTTACCAACATCACCAATCCGCTGACCGTGACCCTGGGCAATGGCGAGACCATCACCATTGGTGT
>NZ_JCAXED010000084.1:0-241 GCF_059758795.1 Pseudomonas sp. GQ91 | reverse complement strand
GGTGCGGCAGCACTGACCGGCCCTACCGCTACTACCAACGCCTCGGGCGTGGCCAGCATGACGCTGACCAGCACCCAGGCAGGCAGCAGCACCGTGAAAGCCAGCATCAATGGCAACGACCGCACCGTGGACACCACCTTTGTGGCGGATGCCGGTACGGCCGCAATCACAGCGGGCAGCCTGACCGTCCTGGATGACGGTGCCGCTGCCAACAACACTGACACCAACCGCGTGCAAGTGA
>NZ_JCAXED010000083.1:0-244 GCF_059758795.1 Pseudomonas sp. GQ91 | reverse complement strand
CCGGGCTGATCTCTCCCAACGTGACCATTGGCGGCGCTTCGGTGGTGGTGCGTGAGATCCGCAGCGGCAAGACCCCGGGCGTCGGGCTGGCAGTCACCGCGTTGCTGATGCTCAAGGGTGGCAAGGGCAAGTTCTTCAGCAAACTGCCGTGCATGCTGGTCGGCGGTGCGGCGTCGATGGCGGTCAGCAGCGCCATGGGCGCGGCAGCCAACGCCACCCTGGGCTCGTCGAACCCGGTGCATGC
>NZ_JCAXED010000082.1:0-251 GCF_059758795.1 Pseudomonas sp. GQ91 | reverse complement strand
CCCATCACTTCCATCAGGTCGCTGGACACCACGATCACCGCAATGCCGCTGGCCGCCAGGTTATGGATGATCTGGTAAATCTCCGCCTTCGCACCGATATCGATACCTCGCGTCGGCTCGTCGAGCAGCAGCACCTTCATCGGCATCGACAGCCAGCGACCCAGAATCGCCTTCTGCTGATTGCCGCCGGAGAGGTACATGATTTTCTGCGCCGCGCTCGGGGTCTTGACCTTCATGGCCTGGATTTGCTG
>NZ_JCAXED010000081.1:0-266 GCF_059758795.1 Pseudomonas sp. GQ91 | reverse complement strand
CGCTCTGTTTTTGATTTTGATCTTAGGCGCCCCGTTAAACCACGCTGGCCGGAGTCCGATATTGATTCGCGGGGTATCCCGGCATGGATGCCGAGATACCCACTGCGCAATGCCTACGTTCGGTCAGCGTGGTTTAACGGGGCGCCTCAGATCAAGATCAAAAACAGAGCCGCTTTCTGTAGGAGCGAGCTTGCTCGCGAAAAACTTGAGATCGCCTCGGGGTGTCAGATTTTCCGCGTCATCGTTAACGATCTTCGCGAGCAAGC
>NZ_JCAXED010000080.1:0-266 GCF_059758795.1 Pseudomonas sp. GQ91 | reverse complement strand
AACACGGTCACCGCGTTGCAGATACGAAAGACTTCTTCCATGCGATGGGAGACGTACAGCACCACTTTGCCCTCATCGCGCAAGCGCGCGATGATCGCCATCAAGCGGTCAATCTCGCGCGCCGAGAGGCTGCTGGTGGGCTCGTCGAAGGCAATTACATGGGCGCCACGGGACAGCGCCTTGGCGATTTCCACCAGTTGCCGCTGGCCCAGGGACAAGCGACCGAGTTTCTCCTGCGGGTCGATTTCGTCGGCCAGGCCCTTCAG